>CALKBB010000001.1 GCA_937989795.1 uncultured Collinsella sp.
CAGCGCGCCGACCACGATAGGAGCAGCCCCGCATGTCCCCTGCATGCCCGCGACGAGCGCGGCCGTAGGACCAAGGCAGCCAAGCACAAATGCGACGGCGGCAATGGCAATATCTCGAGCGTTCACAAGACCACTTCCTCCACGAGAAAGACCTTATTTCTCATGAACTAGTGTGCCCCGCACCCATATGCGCGACGTACCGTCACGGTAAGGGCTCTGTTAGCTCAAGCGCACACATAGAACGGGCGTCCTTACGTTGCCCTAAAGCTCGGTAAAGACGCCCGTCCGCCAAATATCCGTGATGCAGAACAATTACCAGCCAGTGTAGTAGTCGGTGGTTCCGGCAGCGCAGCCGGAGTCATAGACCTTGCAATCACCCTTGGAGCCCGTAAAGGTCGAGCCCTGGGCCATATCGCCCGCGGCAACAACGTAATAGCCGTCGGAATCGCGCCAGAAGCCCTCAGAATCCTGAGTCCATTCGCCCGTGCGATAGTGATAAAGCACATTGCTGCTGTAATAGGTCTCGCGGCGCCCGTTGTAGTTATTGACACCCGCAGAGCGCGTCAGGCCCGATCCGTTCGCGTAGGACGCGGCAGACGCGTAAGGCGGAGTATAACCGGCGTTGTAGTACGAAGCCTGGGCGGCCTCGGCAGCCTCCGCCTCGGCGGCAGCCTCGAGCGCTTCGCACTTGGCATCCTCAAGCGCAGCGCGCAGCTCATCGAGCTCGGTCGACTTGGCGTCGACCTCCCCCATCGTCAACAGGCTACCCGCACCGTCGATGCAACCCTGCAGCACAGCGCGCTCGTCATCGGTGGCATAGTCGCCATACATATTCATGATGATCTGAGCGCGCATCTCCAGGGAATCGCGCTTGGCCTCCATCGAGGCGTTCCACTCCTGCATGGAACCATAACCATCGCCACGATAGTCAACGGGCTGCACCAGCGTCGTCTCGGACGGAGTAGATCCAACCGTATCGGACAGTGTTGCGGCGTGGGCATCAGTTGCACCGGCGCCCGCCAAAAGTGCCACGGTCAGAGCGGCGGAAAGGGCGGCGGTTTTCGGTTTTCGTGAATCAATCCTCATGTAGCTGGAAACCTCCGTAGTGCGTTTTTGCTGCGTTTGAGCTGCGTGTGATTCGATCGCGCTGCATAGTACCCCGAGCAAATCGCGACCTGCGGTTTTACTTAAAAGGCGCACGTCAATTGCGTAAAACTCACATCCTCTCAACAGGAGTTTTCCACAACTCGAATGCATAAAGCGTGTCAAAAACCCTGTTTTTGCACCCTCTCTATGCAAATAAGGCGCCTGTGCAACCATTGTTCGCACAGGCGCCTTGAGCAGGCATTTTATGCAGTTATACCTATCGAGTCGCAAGGGGTCCTTGCACAAGTCGCCTTACTCGTCCAGCGCGGCGAAGGCCTGCTTCAGATCCCAAATGATATCCTCGGCGTTCTCGGTACCGATGGAAAGACGGATCGTGGAGGGCGTGATGTTCTGCTCGGCGAGCTCCTCGGCAGAGAGCTGGGAGTGCGTGGTGGTAGCCGGGTGCACGACGAGCGACTTGACGTCGGCCACGTTGGCGAGCAGCGAGAACACCTGCAGATGATCGATGAACTTCCAAGCTGCCTCCTGGCCACCCTTAATCTCAAAGGTAAAGATCGAGGCACCGCCACGGGGGAAGTACTTCTGATAGAGCTCGTGATCGGGGTGCTCAGGCAGGCTCGGGTGGTTCACCTTGGCGACGTGGCTGTCACCAGCCAGGAACTCAACGACCTTCTTGGTGTTCTCGACATGACGGTCAACGCGCAGCGACAGAGTCTCGGTGCCCTGGAGCAGGACCCAGGCGTTGAACGGACTGATGCAAGCGCCCTCGTCACGCAGCAGGATAGCGCGGACATAGGTTGCAAAGGCGGCGGGACCGGCAGCCTCGGCAAACGAGACACCGTGGTAGGAGGGGTTGGGCTCAGCAATCTGGGCGTACTTTCCGCTCGCCTTCCAATCGAAGTTACCGCCGTCGACGATCACACCGCCCAGCGAGGTGCCGTGGCCGCCGATGAACTTGGTTGCGGAGTGGACGACGATATTGGCACCATGCTCCAGCGGACGGAGCAGATACGGGGTGCCGAAGGTGTTGTCGACGACAACCGGCAGACCGTGCTTCTTGGCGATCTCGGAGATGGCGTCGATGTTGGGGATGTCGGAGTTGGGGTTGCCGAGCGTCTCGAGATAGATGACCGTGGTGTTGTCCTTGATGGCGCCCTCGACCTCTTCAAGGTTATGGGCATCGACAAACGTGGTCTCGACGCCAAACTGGGAGAGCGTATGCTCCAGCAGGTTGTAGGAGCCACCGTAGATGGTCTTCTGAGCCACCACGTGGTCACCGGCCTGGGCAAGAGCCTGCAGGGTATAGGTGATGGCAGCAGCACCGGAGGCGACGGCAAGACCTGCCACGCCACCCTCGAGGGCGGCGATACGGTCCTCGAAGACGCCCTGGGTGGAGTTGGTCAGACGGCCGTAGATGTTACCGGCGTCGGCAAGACCAAAGCGGTCGGCGGCGTGCTGAGAGTTGCGGAACACATAGCTCGTGGTCTGGTAGATAGGCACGGCGCGGGAGTCGGATGCAGGATCGGCGCTCTCCTGGCCAACGTGCAGCTGCAGGGTATCGAAACCAAAGGTGTGCTCGGGGTTGTTGATAAACTGGCTCATGATGATCTCCTTGATCGAACAAAAGTAATAAGCGTAAGAGAAGTGAGTCGCTGTCTCCTGATCACGCCGACGGGCGCAAACAGGAGCCCGGCATTCGTCTTGGTAAGCAATTCATATGCGGGCCTCCTTTCGCATCCCGGTTCCGTAGTTGGCTTAATTACCTACCGTCTTTGTGTGTTTTGAATAGTACGAGCATTGTTTTCCTCGGTCAATCACTTTAAAGCGCTAACCTGTTATCGGTTTTATAGATAACACTCGAAAGGACGGGCGCCGATGACCCTCCAACAGCTTCGCTTTTTGATCGCCGTGGCAGAGTCCGGTTCGATCAACGCCGCAGCCCAGCGCCTCTATACGGCACAGTCCAATATCTCCAATGCCGTCAAAAGCCTGGAGCAGGAACTTCATATCGAAATCTTTACGCGCTCCAGCCGCGGCGTCACGCTCACCAACGATGGCACCGAGCTTTTGGGCTATGCGCGCCAGGTCGTTGAGCAGGCCGACATGCTCGAGGCCCGCTACGAGGACGGCGGTACCCCGCAAGCCCGCCTCGCCATTTCCGCCCAACACTACGCCTTTTCGGTCGAGGCCTTTGTCAACGTAGTCGAGCGCTGCCGCGACAGCAAGTTCGAGTTCATCATGCGCGAGACCACCACAGCGCAGATCATCGACGACGTGCGCGCGTTTCGCAGTGACATCGGCATCCTCTATCTGGATGACTTTAATACCCGTGTCTTGCAGAAGGCCTTTACCGATGCCCGAGCGAGCTTTCATCCCCTCTTTGATGCAAAAGTCCACGTGTTCGTCAGCGAACGCCACCCGCTCGCACGCCGTTCGCAGCTGTCCCTTGCCGACCTCACGCCCTATACGCGCTACAGCTTTGAGCAAGGCACCTCGAACTCCTTCTATTACGCCGAGGAACCTTTTAGCTATATCCCTTGCGACCGCAACATACGAATCTCGGACCGCGGAACACTTACTAACTTACTTATCACGTCGAACGGTTACACCCTGTCGACCGGTGTCCTCTCCAATGAAATGCAGGAAGTAAGCCGCGTGGTAGAACGTGTTGAGAAGCTGGTGGATGAGACCGAGGGTATGATCAACAAAGGAATGGAGATCGTACAGGTACTGGGTGACAGAGCCGGTGAGACGACCAAGATGACTGCAAAGGTAAGTGACAGTATCGAATCTCTTCGTAAGGAATCCGCGATCATCAACAGCTTTGTCGGTACGATCACGGAGATCACGGAGCAGACCAATCTGCTGTCCCTGAATGCTTCCATTGAGGCAGCCAGAGCGGGAGAGGCCGGAAGAGGTTTCGCTGTGGTAGCGGAAGAGAT
>CALKBB010000002.1 GCA_937989795.1 uncultured Collinsella sp.
GGCAGCCTGGACCGCGCCCGCCTCGAGCGAACGGGCGTTGAGTGCATCGGCGCGGCGCTCGCGAATGGAAGCATGGGCCTCCTGGCGTGCGGCACGGTCGGCGGAATCCGCCGCTGCCACGCGCACGCGGTCGCCGATAGCGCCGGCATTTTCAGGTGCGGCCGTCAGCGATTCTTCAAAGGTAATGCCCTCGTCACCAAAGGTGAGCTCCATCGACTCGCGCGCACCGCGATCGGGGATGGCAAACACGCAGGCGTAGCGCTTGCCCACGACTTCCTGAATGCGCGTCATAAAACGGTTGTCCGAGCCTGCGATAGCAGGCTGCTCAATCTTGAGCTCCGCCGTCACCGCGCCGCCGGCACGAATGAGGCTCACGTAGTTCAGGCGCTGCTGGGCACCAAAATCGAGCTGTTGAGCGCGCACGTACAAGCCGTCTAGACGGTCAATCCCCGCCTCGCCGGCACGGGCCTCGATATCCTCGTAGGCACGCAGGCAGTCGTCGAACAGCGAGCGCGGCTCGGACAGAACCACGAGCGCCTTGCCGCTCACGTGCGACAGCGGACTCACGGTCTGGCCGTACATCACCGGCAAAAAGCGGTCGAGCTCGGGCGTGACGATGCGCGCATCCACCATCTCGAGCAGTGCCGCCAGCTTGCTATCGTCCTGGCTGGCGCGGTAGAGCGCCACGTGCATGTTGTGAACGGCATCATCGGTAAGCGCCAGCTCACGGCAGGGGAAGATCTCGATGCTGTCCTCGTTGCCGATGGTCTGCCCCGTTGAGCTCACCATGCGGCGGATGCGATCGATCTCGTCGCCAAAGAACTCGATGCGCACGGGCGCCTTTTCCTGTGCGGGGAACACCTCGACGGTGTCTCCGTGCACGCGGAACAGACCGGGCGCGTCGGCGGCGCCGGCATTGGTGTAGCCCATGCCCACCAGGCGCTGCGGCACCTCGTCAAAAGGAATCTCCTCGCCCACCGCAAAAGTGGTGGACTCCCAATAGCGACTCTCGACCGGTGGCACGCAGCGCAGCAGCGCACGGGCCGAGGCAACCATGATGCAGTTGTCCCCGCGCACGATGCGTCCCAGTGCCTCGCAGCGCTGCGCCACCACGGCATCGTCGGGCGCCTGCTCGCGCCACGGATAGTCCTTGCGCTCGGGAAAACGGCACACGTGCGCTAGGCCCACGTAGGCGGCAAGGCTGCGCGCGGCGCGATCGGCCGCATCCTCGCCACTCACAATGTAGACCGTGGGACGCGGGCGGCGCGCAAACTGGGCGGCCGCCATAAGCGTGCGGCCCGACTGCGACACAGCCAGCGTCACGTCCTCGCCGGCATCGAGTCCGGCCTCGACGGTCTGCAGCGCCTCGGCAGTGTAGAGCTGCGCGGCTATACGGTGAATGAGCATGCTGTTCCTCCGGCATTGCAACGCCAAAAGCCCGCCGAGGCAAGCTCGGCGGGTCGTTCGTCAAATTCGTTGCCTGTCATGGTAGCGCATGGAGAGGACTCCTGCTCAAGGGCAAACCCGGCCCTGC
>CALKBB010000003.1 GCA_937989795.1 uncultured Collinsella sp.
GCCCGGCTCCGTTGTGGCGGAGCCGGGCCTTGCTGCATTTGACCAGATAAAACCTGCCAAAATAAACCTGTCCCTTTTTGGCAGGTTAGCGGAGCTTGCTGGTCTCGAAGTACTTGGGATATTGGTCCAGGACCTCGGTCTGGTTGCGGAACATCATATGCAGGTGCTTGCTGACCAAAAAGCTCGCCTCGATAGGATCGCGACCGGCGATGGCGCGGCGGATTTGCTTGTGCTCGTTAACAATCTCCTGATTGTCGAGCGTCTGCGTGGCGGCGCGCAGCCAGCGGAAGCGTTCCAGGTCGGCATTGGTCTCCTCGAGCCATGACCACACGGTGCTGCGGCACGCGATGCTAAAGATCATGCGGTGCATGAGGTTGTCGCTTAAAAAGAATCCGATGCGATCCTCTTCGGCCATGGCCTTTTCCTGCAGCGCGATGGCCCGGTCGAGCTGCTCGATGCCTGCCGAGGTGGCACGGGCGCAGCACTCCACAATCACCTGTTTTTCCAGGTGTTCGCGAATATAGCAGGCACTCTCGGCAAAGGTGAGGTTGATGGGCGAGACATAGGTACCGCTTTGGGGCACGGTGCGCACCAGGCCCTCTTGCGCCAGACGCACCAGCGCCTCGCGCACAGGGGTGCGCCCCATATCCAGGTCGTCGCAAAGCTGCTTGACGCCCAGCTTTTCGCCCGGCTTGTAGTCCAGGTAGACGATTTTGCGTCGAATGGTGTGGTAGGACTGGTCCTGTAGACTCGTTTCCTGCTCGCCGACGTGCATCGATTCTTCCATAGCGCCTCGCAACTGTTCTATCAAACTCATATGTCAGTTGTTAATTATGCCGCGAATCAACTCTCCGCGGTGGGTAATTCGGCTGTTGCCCAAGAACTATTGCGGCATCTTAGTCTGTGTTTGCGCAAGGCTGTGCTCAATGTTGCCGTATCATAAGCCGTCGCAAGCGTGAAATAGAAAGAAGGAATCTCATATGCAACTGGCGAATATCGTACGCGAGCGCTGGAAGGGTATCTTGTTCTGCCTGGTCATCGCCATCCCCGCGACGTTGCTCGGCAAACAGATTGAGGTGGTCGGCGGTCCGGTATTTGCCATCCTCTTTGGCATGGTCCTGGCGCTCGTCTTTCCCAAGAATCGTCGCGAACAGCTCGCTGCCGGTGTCACCTATACGTCTAAAAAAGTCTTGCAGTACGCGGTTATCCTGCTTGGCTTTGGCATGAACCTCTCGCAGATTCTGTCCAAGGGCGCCCAGTCGCTGCCGATTATCGTGGCGACGATCTCGACCTCGCTTGTCATTGCCTTTGTGCTCTGCCACGTTATGAACGTGCCGGGCAAAATCGCGACGCTTGTGGGTGTGGGCTCGTCGATTTGCGGCGGTTCTGCCATCGCCGCGACAGCACCCGTCATCGATGCCGACGATCGCGAGATTGCCCAGGCCATTTCGGTCATCTTTCTGTTTAACGTTATCGCGGCGCTCGTGTTTCCGACGCTCGGCGGCATGCTCGGGTTGACCAACGAGGGCTTTGGCCTGTTTGCCGGCACTGCCATCAACGACACCTCGTCCGTGACGGCTGCGGCGAGTGCCTGGGACAGTATGCATCCCGGCGCCAATGTGCTCGAGAGCGCCACGGTGGTCAAGCTCACCAGGACGCTGGCCATTATTCCCATCACGTTGGTCCTCGCATGCTGGCAGATGCATCTGGCGCGCAAGGCCGGCGGCGACGCCAAAAGCACGTTCTCGCTTAAACGCGCGTTTCCCATGTTCGTGCTGTTCTTTGTGCTGGCGAGCGTGATCACCACGGTGCTTCAGCTTCCCGCGTCTTTTACGGCGCCCATCAAGGAGCTGTCGAAGTTCTTTATCGTGATGGCCATGGCGGCTATTGGCTTTAATACCGATATCGTCGAGCTGGTCAAAAAGGGCGGAAAGCCTATCGCGTTGGGTTTTTGCTGCTGGATTGGCATTGCGTGCATGAGTTTGGGAATGCAGCACGTGCTGGGAATCTGGTAGAGAAGCAGCTTATTTGCATGCTGGTTGCTGGTGAGCACATCCTCGCGGTGGAGCGATAGGAGCTCTTGCGGGTATGGCTTGTCCGCAGGTTGATAGGTCCCGAAGAGCTCTTATCGCCCCGCCAGGATGGCGATGCGGGGCAATTCATATATTCGCAAGAAGACACCGCAGGCCCTATAGTGTTTGGTGAACATTATCGTTCAATTTTGAAACACTTGAGATGCCGGGGCCCAGATGGGACCGCGGCTGGAGACGGGGCGAACCATGGACAGCGATGCCAAGCTGCAGATTCTGATTGGGGCGTTGTCCGCAGCCGGAGTATCGGTGCAGGCAATCGACGAGCGCGGTGGTGTTGTGATCTCGACTATGAGTGACGCTGCGCTCGAGCAGGATATCGCCGCTTTTGTTTCCGAGCGTCTCGCTCGCGTAGGCGATGGAGCGCGCCTGGTGATGGGACGCGAGGGCGTGCGGTTGAGCTTGACGGTGCGACCGACGGCCGAGGAGCACGGAGCGCTTTGGGTGGTCGTGGCGCATGAGGTGCGCGCCGCCGCGGCGCATGCGGGCATCGAGTGGCTCAATGCCGACGAAGTCGAGGCTCGCTACGAGTCGAGCACGTACGGTATCGTCGAAGACGCGGCGGCGGTCGCTGTCCCCGTACGGGAGAGTTACGCACGCGGGGTGCCCCTTATGCTTGAGGGTGAACTGGGCGCGGGGCAGGATCAGATTGCAAAGCGCCTGTACCTGGATGGACCCTATGCCGATCAGCCCTTTGTGTCCGTTGCACTCGATGAGCTAACGGATCGCGGCTGGCGCCATCTGCTCAAAAGTTCCGAGTCGCCGCTTTTCCAAACAGGGCTGACGCTTTGCATGGGCGGCTGGCATGCCGTTGGATCCCAGCGCCTGCGCGAGCTCGTGTCCGCAATGATCGACATGGCGCTCGCAACTCGTTGCCATGTGGTGTTGACGGCAAACGATATGCCGGGTGGTGGCGAAAGCGACCAGGCTGCCTTTGTGACCGAACGTCTGGCCTGCGCCGTGAGCGTGGCGCCGGCGCTTGCCGAGCAGGGCGGCGTGTCGCATAAAATTACGGGCTATTTGAAGTATCTGGCAGATATGTTTGAAACGGATGCCCCATGGCTGTCCGCCGCTGCGGCAGAGACGCTCGATGCGTACCGTTGGCCCCGCAATTACCTGCAGCTGCGCGAAGTCTCGGAACGACTCTATATATTAGTAGGGGCGGGTACGGTGGAGCGTGCCGTGGCGAAAGAGGTGCTTGCCCAGGAGGACGTTATCAAGACCGCGACTTTTGGCGCCCCGACGCTCGAAAGCGATTTGTATATCTTGCGTCCCCTGGCCGATACCGAGCGCGATATCGCACGGTTGGTCCTGCAGCACCTTCACGGCAACAAGACACGTGCGGCAGAGGTGCTCGGTATAAGCCGCACGACTTTATGGCGCCTGCTGAAGGACAACGACCGCTGAGCGAGGTGCCGTGACCACGAGTGGCGCGTGTGATACAGTCCAAAGCAGTATTGTTTCGATTGTGTTAAGGCGTGCGGGGGAGTATGGCGGAAACTTCAAAAACGAACCGAACAAAACGAAGTGCGGCGCCGGTCAGCCGACGTACGACTTCGCGGACGTGGGGTAAAAGCGCCTCGGGGTTCGACGGTTCGTTCAAGCGCACAAAATATGGCTATCCTTCGGCAAGCGCTCGCTTGGCCATGCAGGCCGAGTCCTCGTTGTGGGGACGAAGACGCGTGGTGGGCTCAAAGCTCAAGCACGATGGCACGCTTGGCTACATTAGCCGCGGTGCTGCCCGCCGTAGCGGCCTCAATCCTGCTGGTTGGCATCGTTATGTGCCGATCGTGGTCGTTGCCGCGATAATCGTCATCGCGCTCGCGGCGCTTGGCTATGCAGGTGGCGGCGCGAGTCTGGGCACGATGTTCAAATCGCCCGAGCTCGCGCACGCAGGCATAGAAGTTGTCGAGGGCGCTCAGGCCCAGACGGGCGTCGCGCCCCAGCGCGGCATGGTCGCAGTCGCTGCTACCATTGCCGATGCTCAAAAGGATGAAGGCGGGCAAAAAGCAGAGGGAGCGGCACAGACGAGCGATGACGGGGCGAATTCGGCTTCAAATCAAACGGCGTAGACCTGCCGGAACATAAAATCGTCACAGCGAGGTGCCGTTTGGGGGCTATGGGCGAACAAAAATCTGCAATATTGTTTCTTGTAGAGCTGTTTGGTCACAGTTTGCAAAAAAGCTATACTACTAAACACTTGAAAATCTGCAAGCTGCAAGTTGAGGAGTACCTAACATGAAGAAGAGATTCATGGCAGCACTGAGCATTCTTGCTCTTGCCCTGGCTATGCCCGTGGCTGCTTTTGCCGCTAACAGTCCTGCAAATGTTAAAAGCGGTCCTGTTGCGTCCAATGGCGTGACTGCGAATGCGTCTGGCGTTGCCGCTGGTAGCGATGCTTGGCTTAAGGTTGTCGGTACTGGCACTGCCGCCAACAACGTTCCCTCTGGCTCCAATGTGGTTGCTTCTTTTGAGGTCACCCAGCACAACACGAGCGGCCCGTACAACTTCACCTTTGCTCTTGGCTCTCAGTATGCTGGCGCCAAGGTGACCGCCTACATTCAGCATGATTCTGGCGCTAGGGAGGAGAAAGAGCTGACCGCCGACGCCAACGGCAACGTTTCCTTCACGATGAACGAGCTCTGCATCATCTCTCTGGTTGCTCAACCCACGAGTGGCGCTTCTGCTGCCGCTAGCACGACCGTGACTGCCGACAAGGGTGCTAAGTCCCCGACTACTGGTGTGGACACCACCGGTGTCGCCGCCGTGGCTGTTGTTGCCGCCGCTGGTGCCGCCTGCGCTTTTATTGCTCTTCGCAAGAGCAACTAGCACGCATACGGCTTCAACCGTAAGATTTGAGGACCCGTACTTGTGCGGGTCCTTTTTTAGCTGATTCGGGATGAAGGAATATCATGGCAGAGCAGCCGTTGGGCAAGCACGTGGGCAACTCGGGCAAAAAACGTCGCGCCGCAATTCTCAAAGGTGTTATCGCCGTGCTGTTGTTGGTTGCAGTTGGCTGTGGCGGCTACGTGCTTTACATGCACCATCTAGATCAAAAGGGCGCCGAGGAGATGAGCG
>CALKBB010000004.1 GCA_937989795.1 uncultured Collinsella sp.
TTTCTTTTGGCAAGTGTACGAACGGTTTAGATTCGCGGCACAGGTATTCGGGTTGAGGAGAAATAGGGTCATACAGCGGCTCTCAGAGCGCCAGCCGCACTCCTCCGCCATTACCTCTGCGGCGTCCTCGTATAGAGCCCGTCCTGCTTGGCGTTTCGTTGCAACAGCCCACTTGTCCACCAATCAAGTGGACTACTGGAATAAATACAGCGACACGCTTGTTCGATACAGTCGCTATATCTGTGTAAATCGCCGCGATAAATACAGCCTGTACTCGGCTGTATACCAGCTACGCGTATGTAGATTCGTATCGCGTTAATAAATCGGCTCAAGCGTGTGCAAAACGCGCAAGTAGCCGCAAAAGGCGATTATCGCGTAGGTAGATTTTTGGCACCCTGTTGCTTAATCAAAATTAAGCAATTGCTTAAAACAAAAAAGGTCAGGCACTAGGTGCCTGACCTGCAAACTTCTGGTCGGGACGACTGGATTCGAACCAGCGACCCCTTGACCCCCAGTCAAGTGCGCTACCAAGCTGCGCCACGTCCCGAAGCTTTTGTTTGTTGCTCTGCTCTCGCTCGCAACAGGGAGTATATTAACCCGAAACTTTGCCCTTGTGCAAGAACTTTTTTACATTTTTTGAAGCAAGTCCAAAATTGTATCTGCGAGCTGGGGTTTTGTTAGCACGGGAAGTTCTTGCGTGCCCGTTGTGCTCACGATCCAGGCCTTGTTGGTATCGGTTCCAAAACCCGAATCGGCACGCGAGACATCGTTGGCAATAATGGCATCGCAACCCTTGCGGGCGAGCTTGCGCTGCGCGTACTCCACGACGTTATCGGTCTCGGCCGCAAAGCCGATCACGCATCGCTCGCCCTTCTGGCGCGAGAGCTCGGCCAAAATATCGACCGTTTCGACCAGTTCGATGCGATCCAAGCGCTCGTTGGCCTTTTTGAGCTTATGGTCGGCAGGAGCGGCGGGTGTGTAGTCGGCGACGGCGGCCGCACAAATTGCCGCTTCGGCCGTCTGGAAGGCGCTCAGGGCCGCCTGGAGCATCTCTGCGGCGGTCTGCACGCGCACGCACTCCACGCCGCTGGGCACATCGAGCGATGTCGGCCCCAGCACAAGCGTAACCGCAGCGCCGCGGCGTGCGGCCTCCCCTGCCAGGGCGATGCCCATCTTGCCCGACGAACGGTTACCGATAAAGCGCACAGGATCGATCGATTCGTGCGTGGGTCCGGCGGTGATGACGATGCGCTTACCTGCCAGGTCCTGAGGCGCAGGGTTGAGCACATCGCAGACAGCCTCGATGATGTCCTCGGGCTCACTCATGCGGCCCGTGTCCACGTCGCCGCAGGCAAGGTAGCCACTGCCCGGACCCACCACATGCACGCCGCGGTCGCGCAGCGTGGCCATGTTGGCCTGCGTCGCCGGCGCCTTCCACATGCCGTTGTTCATGGCCGGCGCGATCACGATGGGTCGCGGCGTCGCAAGCAGCGTGGTGGAGATAAGGTCATCGGCGATGCCGTTGGCCATCTTGGCGATGATATTGGCCGTCGCGGGCGCCACGACCACCAGATCCGGCTCCTGCGCCAGCG
>CALKBB010000005.1 GCA_937989795.1 uncultured Collinsella sp.
CGATGCCGGTGCGGATGCGGCTGAAGTCGCGGCTGCCCATCTTGTCGATGATGGAACGCAGCCCGTTGTGGCCAGCATGGCCGCCGCCCACCTTAACGCGTACGTCGCCGGCGGGAATATCGAGCTCATCGTGGATCACGAGCAGCTCCTCGGCCTTGATTTTGTACTCGCGGCAAAGCTTGGAGATGGGACCGCCCGAGGTATTCATGTACGACTGCGGCTTGACCAGCACGATCTGGCGCTTGCCGCCCTCTTCTTCGGCATCGTTGATATTGATGAGCGCGACCTCGGCGCCGGCCTGGTTTTTCCAGTACGTGACACCGGCCTGACGGGCCAACTCGTCGATTGCTTTGAAGCCAGCGTTGTGGCGGGTCTCGGCATACTCATCGCCCGGGTTGCCAAGTCCGGCAACCATGCGAATCTTAAGCGGCTGTGCAGCTGCCATATTTGTCCCTTCGTTACACAAATAGTTCAATCAACGACAAAGGCTACCACGCCCGCCGAAGGCGAGACTTCGTTTCAGCGAAATCCCACCAGACAAAAGCACGACCGCAGCAGAGCAAGCCGTCGGAACAGAAGAAACCCCCGCGCGACCTTTGCGAAGCAAGGGGGAGCGCGGGGGTTTCTTCTGTTCCGACGGCGATGCGCCGGGTTGCAAGGACGATGCGATTACAGCGCGAAGTCGCCACCGACGAGCGTGGAGACGGGCTCCTCGTGGTAAACGGCGGAGATGGCCTGAGCGAACTCCTCGGCGACCGAGATGGTCTTGATCTTGCCGCCGACCTCGACGGGAATGGCGTCGGTGACGACGCACTCGACGATCGGGGCGTCGTTCAGGCGCTCGATGGCCGGACCGGAGAAGATACCGTGGGTGGCGCAGACGTAGATGTCGCCAGCGCCCATGGCCTTGAGCTCCTTGACGTTGGCGCACAGGGTGCCAGCGGTGTCGATCATGTCGTCGTTGATGACGCAGGTCTTGCCCTTGATGTCGCCGATGATGCCCATGACCTCGGCGGCGTTGTGGCGCGGACGACCCTTGTGGGCGATGGCCAGGTCGCAGCCGAGCATGTCGGACAGCTTCTTGGCGGCCTTGGCACGACCCACGTCGGGGGAGACGACAACCAGGTTGTCGGTGTCGAAGTGCATGTCGTTGTAGTACTGGCCAAACAGCGGCAGTGCGGACAGGTGATTAACTGGGATATCGAAGAAGCCCTGGATCTGGCCCTGGTGCAGGTCGAGGGTGATGATGCGGTCGACACCGGCGCGCTCGAGCAGGTTGGCGACGAGGCGGGCGGTGATGGGCTCGCGCGGGCCGGCCTTGCGGTCCTGGCGGGCATAGCCGTAGTGGGTGATAACGGCGGTGATGGAGCGGGCGGATGCGCGCTTGGCAGCGTCGGTGGCGATGAGCAGCTCCATGAGCATGTCGTTGACGTTGCCGCCAGCCACGGACTGAATCAGGAAGACGTCGGCGCCGCGGACGGTCTCGTCGTAGCGGGCGTAAATCTCACCATTGGCGAACTGCTTTAGCGTAAGGCCCGAAAGCTCGACCCCAAGGTACTCAGCGATCTTCTGAGCGAGGGGACGGTTGGAGGAACCGGAATACACGCGGATGGACTTGCGCATATTCTCCGACTTCTCGGGATCATTAATCGGCATTACCCTTCTCCTTTATACATCGAATGCCATATAGATGCCTTTTTGCATTGTAACCGCGCGGCGGGGTTTATCGAGTCTTGATAACGTCTTTACCGTCAACGGACACGAACCGACCACTCATCCGGTCGCGCAGGTCACGATAGAAAAAGGAGCCGTCCCCATGGAAACAGCTCCTTAGATGCTTGGTAAAACGTTATGCCTCGTCGTCCTCGTGCAGGCGGCGGCGATAATCGGCGGCCCAGCCCTCGATATTTACCTGACGGGCGCGGCCCAGGCCGAGTGCGTCTGACGGGACCGGCTCGGTGATGACGGAGCCGGCGGCAACGAGCGCGCCGTCGCCGATCTGAGCGGGCGCGACCATCATGGTATCGGAACCGATGAAGGCATCCTTGCCGATGACGGTCTTGTGCTTGTGCACGCCATCGTAGTTGCAGGTGATGGAGCCCGCGCCCACGTTGACGCCGGAGCCCATGGTGGTGTCGCCGATGTAGGACAGGTGCGGCACCTTGGAACCCTCGCCGATCGTGGACTTCTTGATCTCTACGTGCGTGCCGGCCTTGGATCCGTCGAGCATGTGGGTGCCCGGGCGCAGGTAGGCGCGCGGGCCGCAGTCGACGCCGTTCTCGATGACAGCTTCGATGGCGATGGTCTCATCGATGATGCAGCCGCTGCCGACGGTGGTGTCGGTGAGGCGGCTGTTGGGGCCGAGCTGGCACTCTTCGCCCACGGTGACGTGGCCGATCAGATGCGTCTGCGGCCACACGACGGTGTCGCGGCCGATGGTGGCGTCGGGGCCGATCCAGGCCTGCGTGGGGTCGATGAACGTAACGCCCTCGGCCATCCAGTGCTCGTTGATGCGGTCGCGCGCGATGGCGGTGAGCTGCGCGAGCTGGATACGGCTGTTGACGCCCAGGCCGTCGCGGTAGTCATCGCAGTGGAAGATGGAGACTGCCTGGCCGTGGCCTTTGAGGATCTCGAGCATGTCGGGCAGATAGTACTCGGACTGCGCGTTGTCGTTGCCGATCTCGTCGATGTGCGCGGCGAGCTGCGCGCCGTCGAAGGCGTAGCAGCCGGCGTTGCACTCGAGCAGCGTGGCGGCCTGCTCGGGCGTGCAGTCCTTCTGCTCGATGATGCGCTCGATCTGGCCGTCGGCGCCCAGCTTGATGCGGCCGTAGCCGAAGGGGTCGGGCGGGGTCATGGTCATGACGGTGCAGGCGAGCTCGCCGGTGGCGACGGTCTGCGCGAACTTGGCGACGGTGTCGGCGGTGATGAGCGGCAGGTCGCCATTGAGCACGACGACGGGGCCTTGCGTGATGCCGCAGGCCTCGAGCGCGACCTTGACGGCGTGGCCGGTGCCCAGGCGCTCGGTCTGCTCGACGCACTCGACCTTGGTGGCGCTGTTGGCGTAGGCGCCGTCGATAAGGGCGCGCATCTCGTCGGCGTGGCTGCCGATGACGACCACGACGCGGCTGCAGCCGGCCTTGATGGTGGCGTCGACGATCCACTGAACCATGGGCTTACCCAGGATCTTGTGCGAAACCTTGCAGTGGTTCGACTTCATGCGGGTGCCCTCGCCGGCGGCGAGGATAATTGCGGTTGCGTCCATGTGATCTCCTGTTACGTTATAGAGACGTGTGTTTGGAAACGATACACGGCACAATATGATACCGCAGGCATATGATGAGCGCGTAACGATTGACGCGCGGCAGCTGAGGCTTGGGCCGCTGGTGTGGTGTTTGCGCTGCTTGCGGGCGGTGCCGGCAGTGCTTCGGCGTCGGTGATTTGGCGGGAGGGCGGGGATGCCTATGGACAACATACGAGAGGGTTCGGGCGCCGAGCCCGTGGGGGCATTTTCGATGTCGCATCCGGCAGTTCCGGCGCTCTACATGGTGCTGACGTTGGGGCTCACCATGTTCTCGATGCAACCGGTGCTGATCGCGCTGTCGCTTGCGGGCGGGTTGGCGTACGGGTTTGCGACGCGCGGCGCCGCGCGCACGTTGGGGGCGCTTCGCTGGCAGCTGCCGGTGATTTTGATCATCGCGGTGCTCA
>CALKBB010000006.1 GCA_937989795.1 uncultured Collinsella sp.
GGCTTCGCTCTGGCCGAAGAAAATATTGTCCTGCACGGTGCCGGAGAAGAGCACGGCCTTCTGCGTCACGTAGCCGAGCCTGTCGTACAGGGCGTCAAAGGTATAATCCCGCACGTCGACGCCGTCGACCAGGACGGTGCCCTGCGTCGCGTCATAGAACCGCGGGATGAGGCCGGCGAGTGTCGTCTTGCCGCTGCCGGTCGCGCCGATGATGGCGAGCGTCTGGCCGCGCTCGACGCGGAAGCTGATGTGCTCGAGCTCGTCGGCGGCTGCATGGGGATAGCGGAAGGAGACGTCGCGGAATTCGACCGTGCCGGTCTCGCGCCCTTCGGTCTTCGAGCCTTCGACGACGTGGGGCTTCGTGTTCAGCACCTCGTTGATGCGCTCCGCCGAGACCTGCGCCTGCGGCAGCAGCTTGCACGGAGCCGTGAGCTGCGAGAGCGTCTCGCGCTCGGCACGAATCACTTCCATCACGCGCAGCGAGGTCATAATGCCGTCGCCCGTGCGCTCGATATCGCCAAAGATCGTATGGCCCGTCTGCTCGCCGCCCAGGCTGTAGCCGCCCTCGCGCATCTTGGCGTACACGTGGCGGTCGCCCACGCCGCTGGTCACGGCGCTCAGACCGGCAAGCTCCAGCGACTTGACCAGGCCAAAGTTGCTGGCGATCGTCGGCACCACGGTACCGCCCGAGAGGCGCCCGTGCTTGTTCAGGTACACACCGCACACATACAGGATCTGGTCGCCGTCGACCACGCGGCCGCGCTCGTCCACGGCCAAGCAGCGATCGGCATCACCGTCGTAGGCAAAGCCCACATCCAGGCCCTGCTCCACCACGTGGCGCTGCAGGCGCTCCATATGCGTGGAGCCGCAGTCAACGTTGATGTTAAAACCGTCGGGCGCGGCATTGATTACGCGCACATCGGCGCCCAGCGCGTCGAACCCCGGCTTGGCCACCGAGGAAGCCGAGCCGTTAGCGCAGTCGATGCCGATCTTGACGCCCTGCAGCGAAAAGTTCGCGCTTGCGATGAGCGAGGCAATATAGCGGTTGCGACCCTGCATGTAGTCGACCGTGGCGCCGATATGGTTGCCCGTGGCCAGCGGCACCTCGCTCTTGCCATCGATGTAGTTCTCGATAAGCTCCAGCACGTCCTCGTCCATCTTAAAGCCGTCGCTATTGACGAGCTTAATGCCGTTATCGCAAAACGGGTTGTGGCTCGCGCTGATCATGATGCCGCAATCGAAGCAGCCCTCCACGGTCTGATGCGCCACGCCCGGCGTCGGGATCACGTGCAGCATGTAGGCGTCCGCGCCGCTCGCGACCAAGCCGCTCACCAGCGCCGCCTCGAACATATAGCTCGAGCGACGCGTGTCCTTGCCCACGATCACGCGCGCTTTGGTCCCGCGGTTGGCGCCGTAATACCAGCCCACAAAGCGGCCGATCTTATAAGCGTGCTCTACCGTCAGTCCAACGTTGGCCTCACCGCGAAAGCCGTCGGTGCCAAAGTACTTCATAAGAGATCCTCTCTATAGACAAAGGCGCGCCGCCAAAGCAACGCGCCGCCGGCCTATTATCCTTTAAAGCAACCGCAGGGGCTACACCGTGAGGAACATCATCACGATGATCATGGCAAAGCCGATAAGATCGGTCGGCAAAAACACCGTGCCCAGCATAACGGCACTCGTGATGGTAGCCGAGACCGGCTCCACGGTTCCGATCAAGCTCGCACGCACCGAGCCGATGTCCTTGACGCCCTGCATATAGAGCATGTACGCCAAAAACGAGCCCACGACCACAAACACCGCGAGCGCCTCGACGCCGGCGGCATCGAGCGCCGGCATATGGGCCCAAGGCTGCACGATGGTGCAGGTGATGATACCAGCCGTGAGCATGGCTGAGCCCGTAACGATGGGACTGCCGTATTCGGGCAGAATCTTGGCGGGAATCACCGCCATACAGGTGGCGCTCACCGCACACATAAGGCCTGCGACCAGGCCAAGCGGCGATATGCTCAGGCTCGTGGGGTCGCCGCCGGTAGCGATCAAAAACGTGCCGCCAAGGGCCAGGCCGATACCGATAACCTCGCGCATGCGCGGTTTGCGGCGATCGATGATGCAGGTATATCCCATGATGATGACCAGCTGCAGGCACTGAAGGACCGTCGCGGTTCCGGCGTTGGTCAGGCGCACGGCCGAAAGATAGCAAAACTGGTTGAACAGCAGGCCAAAAGCGGTAAAGAGCAACAGCTGCTTGCGGTCGGTCGGCGTCGTCCAAAGCTTGACCAGGCGCGCACGGTCGCGCGCGACGACCACGACCATAAAGAGCAGGCCGGCAAGAATCTGGCGCACGCTCATGAGCCACAGCGTATCGACATGGTAGGTATCGAACAGAAAGCTCGCGCTGGTGCCCGAGAAGCCCCAAAACGAGCCACCCACGAGCGTAGCCAACACGCCCACGATCATCTTGCGCGACGACGCATCGTTGAGGCGGTCACGCCATGCACGGCGGGTGCTGCGGCTGAGCTCATCGGTGCCCTCGGGCACATCAATGTTCGATATATCGGTCATCGGCACCGAAGCCCCTGCGCCTTCGACCTGCTCGACACATTCTTTGCTCATTCCACTCCCCCGAAACAGCCTGGAAGCAATTCGGCTTACCTTACCACGGCGAAGGCACCAGCTGGAGGCTTGTCCGCTTATCGGTAGGACAATTCCGCAGGCGTCTTTCCATAGCTCGATACTGCAATGGCCTTGCATTATGCGACAGCCAAATTGCGGCAGCAGGCTCTTTTGAAGTGGATATGACAAAGCCCCCGAATTCCACAATGTAAGCGATTTTTAAAAATGTTCTTGCCACCGAGTTCAGGCTCCGTTATATTATCCCTTGCGCACTTGCGCACCCTTGATCGGGCGTTTAGCTCAGGGGGAGAGCGCTTCCCTGACACGGAAGAGGTCAGAAGTTCAAATCTTCTAACGCCCACCAAATGTTCGCAGCTCAGAGGCTATGTCCTCTGGGCTGTTTTGTTTTTTGCCACCAAGCGCGCCGCCAAATAAGTCATCAAATATTGATCCAAGGTCCGTACGCGATGGTCTTTGTATCCCGTAGGGGTGCCGGCAGATTGCATGTGTCCTGGCCCATCATGACCGCAACATGTTGGTCAAGCATAATCTTTTGGATTCTTTTGGCGTGAGCGACTTGGTTTTGGTAGGATTTGTCAGCGGCTTGACTAAGGGGGTTTTATAACTGCCATGCAGGTAGCTGTGTTGGTAACGTTTTACCGACTTGCCAAGAACCCCTCATTTTTAATGCGTCTGCAAAATGACTAATTGCTTTGACCTGCCGAAACACTATATGTTGTGTTTGACCTAAAAAAAGAATACAGGATATAGATGCCTCTTTGTCGTATGATAGATGGCGGACAGAGAACGAGAACCTTATTCGCCCCATTATTTGGATGGATCTTTGAGCCCCTTGATTGGCTGCGAGGATTGTCCGCATGAGGGCCTATGGTTATCGAGAACACAGATTGCGCGACGGCGCCGCAAGACAGGGTAAGCCCTGCCGGGCATCGTTTGGCTCTGAAGCGCAATGAGGCTACGACGCGAAAGAGGCAAGAGGATGAAGATCATCAAGCGCAGCGGCACCGAGGTTGTCTTTGACATCGATAAGATCGTCAATGCCATCCGCGCCGCCAACTTGGAGGTCGAGGAGAGCTCTCGTCTAACCGACCGCCAGGTGGTTTATGCGGCGCAAAACGTCGCCGAGGCATGCGAGAACGCGGGCCACACCGTTTCGGTCGAGGAGATCCAGGATTTGGTCGAGGACGAGATCATGCGTCTCGACTGCTACGAGGTTGCCCGCCACTACATCATCTATCGCTATGTTCAGAGCCTGAAGCGCCAGAAGAACACGACCGATGACAAGATCCTGTCGTTGATTGAGTGCAATAACGAAGAGGTCAAGCAGGAGAACTCCAACAAGAACCCGACCGTCAACTCCGTTCAGCGCGACTATATGGCCGGCGAGATTTCCAAGGACCTGACCCAGCGCGTGCTGCTGCCCCAGGAGATCGTGGACGCCCATAATGAGGGCCTGATCCACTTCCATGATTCGGATTACTTTGCTCAGCACATGCACAACTGCGACCTGGTGAACCTGGAGGACATGCTCCAGAACGGCACCGTTATCTCGGGCACGCTGATCGAGAAGCCGCACAGCTTCTCGACCGCCTGCAACATCGCGACGCAGATTATCGCTCAGGTTGCTTCCTCCCAGTACGGCGGCCAGTCGATTTCGCTGACCCATCTTGCTCCGTTTGTTGAGGTGAGCCGTCAGAAGATTCGCGGCGAGGTCGCCCGCGAGCTCGAGGAGCTCGGCGTTTCCGCATCTCCCGAAAAGGTCCGCGAGGTTGTTGAGGACCGCCTGCGTGACGAGATCCGTCGCGGCGTTCAGACGATTCAGTATCAGGTCGTAACTCTTATGACCACCAACGGCCAGGCGCCGTTCGTGACGGTCTTTATGTATCTTAACGAGGCCCGTACGCCTCAGGAGAAGCACGACCTTGCCATGATCGTGGAGGAGACGCTTCGCCAGCGCTACGAGGGCGTGAAGAACGAGGCCGGCGTTTGGATTACCCCGGCATTCCCCAAGCTCATCTATGTGCTCGAGGACGATAACGTTCACGAGAATTCCCCGTACTTCTACCTGACCCAGCTGGCCGCTAAGTGCACCGCCAAGCGCATGGTGCCCGACTACATCTCCGAGAAGAAGATGCGCGAGCTCAAGCTGTCGAAGGGCGAGACCGCGGGCAACGGCGACTGCTATACC
>CALKBB010000007.1 GCA_937989795.1 uncultured Collinsella sp.
CGGCTACGCCAAGTTTGAGACTTTCCCGGTCTGGAATCTGCCCCTCACGCATCCAGTCAATATCGCCTATGAGGCCGCCACGGCCGACCTCGACGATGCCAACATCATCGATTCCTTCCACTTGGAGGCCTACAACAAGACCACGGTCAACTACAACCGTGACGTCGAGGCTTTCCCGGTGGTCCGTGCCCTGATGGAAAAGATCCTGGGCAAGAGCCCCTACCAGAGCCCCACCGACATGGGCGTCAACATGGTCGGTTTTGCCATCACCGATGACGATGCCTGCCGCGACGCTTCCAAGATGGAGATCGTCCGCCGCTACTTTACCGCGGTCGAAAATGTGCGCCGTACCGGCGTGGGCGATGAGCAAGTCGACCGTCTCAAGATTATTATGAAGAAAGCCGGCATCGATAAGAACTACTCACCGGCGCGCTCGGCGGCCCTCACCAGGGAGCAGCTGACGGGTGGCCCCGTAGGCGCCATGGTCATGCCCGACGGCTCCGTGGTGACCGGCAAGACTTCCACGCGCCTGGGCGCCGCGAGCTCGCTCATCATGAATGCACTTAAGCATGTCTCGGGCGTTGACCTTGAGCTCGAGGTCATTAGCGATGAGGCGATCGAGCCTATCAGCAAGCTCAAGACGCATTTCCTGGGTAGCAAGAACCCGCGCCTGCACACCGACGAGACGCTTATGGCGCTCTCGATCACCTCAGCAACGAGCGAGACGGCGGCCCGCGTCCTTTCGGGCCTGGAGCAGCTGCGCGGTTGCGATGCCTTTTTTAGCGTGATTATCTCGCCGACGGACGAGACGGTACTGCGCAAACTGGGTATCAACGTGTGCTGCGAGCCCAAGTTTGAGCGCCGCGGTTTCTTCCATCGCTAAGTTTGAAGCACCGCGGTAATTGCATTGCATTTTGGCCGTATCGGGTTAGCGCCCGGTACGGCTTTTTGATCAATAAAGCGCCTATTTCGGCGAAAAATAGCTGTTTACCTGCCTAGAAACAATTTGAGCGGTATACAATAACCATAACTGTTTCATCCTTAGCGGGATGCCGCATGATGGATATTACCTGCCATCGTGAGGTGTGTCGGTCGCGCACGGCGCGTTAGATGCTCGTGCTCGGTTTGAGGAGGCTGCTATGGCGGGCAAGGGTCGTGCGAGTGTCAACGATATGAAGCGTGTCGAGGTGCTGGTGTTGATGGAGATCGACCGGCAAACCGAAGACAATGGCGGGCCGTATGGTTTCTCGCGCAAAACGCTTGCCGAGCGCGTGGGGGTTTCGCCGTATCGTGCCCGCGCCGCAATCGATCGCTTGGATTCCGAAGGCATGATTGATGTCGTCTCGCGTTATAGCGACGACGGCGGTCAGCTTGCAAATGGCATTTGCCTCACCGAACGTGGTGAGTGGTTTCTTGAGGGCGTCCGTACCGGCATGCTCGTTCAAGAAATGCTCGAGGACGAGGTTGCTGATCGATAGCAGCATGTAACCCTTGCCATAGCGACGCCGCCTGGGAAACCGGGCGGCGTTTTGTTTCAAGATTGAGAAATGCAATCGCACGCGAGAAAAATTGCGA
>CALKBB010000008.1 GCA_937989795.1 uncultured Collinsella sp.
CTCCGTGCGAGCAGGACTGTCCGAGCAGGGAACCTTACGTTCCGCGCCGCCGGGCAGACGAACCAGTTAAGACGCGCCGCTACTTGATCTTGGTCGTACCCGGTGCCAGGTTGGGGTCGGTTTCGTTGGCCTCGGTCTGGAAGTGCTCGGTGTACACGTTCTTGCCGTCGCGGAACATCTCGTAGTACTGCATCTTGGCGTAATCCTCGCGCGCCTTGGTGGCGGCTGCTGCGGCGGCGTCGTCGCCGGTGACGTTGGAGGAGAGCGCCCAGCGCAGGCTGGCGTCCTCGTAGCCCACGGAGTTGATGGCGGGCAGCGACTCGCGCAGCGTCATGTGCGCTTTCTGGTAGTCGGTCAGCGGTGCGCCAATCAGCTGCATAAGCTGCGTGGACAGGTAGTTGGTGGACAGGTCGTCGACCTCGCTCGTCTGGTCGCAGCCGGCAACGTCGTAGTTGGCCCAAATGATGTAGTCGGTCTGCCACAGACGCTCCTGATGCGTAGCGTCGTCCTCGCCGGTAAACCACTTGTCGTTGAACTTGGACGGGAAGAACGGCTGATGGTCGCCCCAGAACACCACAACCACCTTGCGGTCGAGTTTGTTCAGGGCGTTGAGGAAGTAGCGCAGCGCCTGGTCGGACTGCTCAATGCACGAGGCGTACTCGTCGACATCGGACAGCGTGCCGTCCTCAACGGTCTTGGCGTCCAGGTCGGTCGTGTCGATGTTCAGGTGCATCTGCTTGTCGACCGGCAGCAGACCCGTATCGTAGCCCGAGTGGTTCTGCATGGTCACGTCGAAGATAAACTGCGGATCGGCGTTCTGGTCGAGCAGCTCAAGAATCTTGTCGTAGGTAGCCTGGTCGGTCACCATATCGCGCAGGGTGTCGGCTCCCTGGAAGTCGTTGATGGACAGGAACTGGTCAAAGCCAAAGTCCTTGTAGACGTTCTCGCGGTTCCAGTTGGTTGCGTGGTTGGGGTGCATGGCCGTGGTGGTGTAGCCGAGCGACTTGAACTGCTCTGCCAGGTTCCCGGTCGTTTCCATGTTGTAGATGGTGTAGGGGTACACGCCCGAGCCCAGGTTGGCCATGGAGTTGCCGGTCATAAACTCAAACTCGGTATTGGCGGTACCGCCGCCGTAGGCGCTCACGTAGAGCTTGCCGCGGCTAAGGCAGTTGGACAGGCTCTTAAAGTACTGCGGGCCCTCGTAGCCGGCGCGCATGTTCTGGTAGATGGATAGGTCCGAGAAAGTTTCGTTCATGATGGCGATGACCGTGGGCTTCTCGCTGTCGAACTGCTCCTTTGCGGCGGCGCGCTCGTCACTCTTAGCGGCATCGGACTTGTCGTAGGCCTTGGCGTACTTTTTGAGCGTGGCCTTGGCATCGTCGACGGAGTAGTCGGCGGGTTTGGGCGGCTTGATGGACTGTGCCGCACTAATAAAGGCAGGCAGGTAGCCCTCGCGCCAGTAGCTCTCGAGCGGGCGCCAGGTGTAGACGGTGATGCCGAGGGTGTTGTAGTAGTCGATAAGCGTGACATGCGCGGTCACACCGCCCAGGCACAGCACCGCCACGAGCAGGTTGGTGAGCAGCATGCGCTTGGCGTTGGCGGCACCCTTCTGACGGTGCGGCGCCACCAGGCCGGCGTACTCGCACAGCAGCATGGCGATGGCGGTAAAGCCCATGGACAGCACGCAGAACAGCGAGATCGAGAAGGTGTAGCCGTTGCCGGCGACCGCGGCGGCGGTGGAGATGGCCGAAAGGTCGCCCGGCTGGATGGGCATGGATTTAAACGTGATGACAAAGAACTCGGCAATGCCCAGGACAAAGAGGGCAAAGGCCAGGACCGCGGGAGCTGCGCCGTGGCGCTGGAATAGGAAGAACAGGCCGACCATGAGCGTGGCGATGATGGCCCACTCGAGCAGAATGCACAGGGGGTAGACCCAGGTAAAGTCGTGGTTGGACGAGACCTCCATGCCCAGCAGCGCAAAGACGCCGGCGAGCAGCAGGCACAAGACGGCGGCGACGAGCGGTTTGCCCACAAAGGCGCCGCGCAGGCGGGCGAGCTTGCCGGTGGGGGCGGGGGCATCGGTAGCAGCGAACGCAAAGACGCGCGGGGCGATGCGGTCGCGGGCGATGCTGGCCCAGGCGCAACCGGTGAGAATGGCATTGGTCAGGATGAGCATCACAAAGGCGAGCGGCTCGTTTTGGGCAACGAGGCCCACAGCGCCCCAAATGGTCAAAAAGACCTGGAACAGACCAAAGGCGACGCTCCAGGCGAAGGCGCCCTTGGTGACGGTGCCCGACTGTGCGCGGATGGCCTTGGCCTCGCGCAAGACAAGGTAGACGGTCGCCGCAAGACCGACGAGCGAGATGGCGGCTGCGAACATGCTGAGACTCCTCACAAACTTAAAACCTACGAAAGCGGGGGTTTACCCGATTGTTACCAAGATATGCGCTGCAATTGGTGACTGCGCACAACAACCAGCCATATTAACGCGCACGTGCGGCGGTGTGGCGCAATGTAGTGGCGACCTGCGCGATAATGGACGGGAATTACACGGAAACGTAAAGGCTTCTTAAAGAAATGGCGAGGGTAGGGCGATGAACGAGCAGGTTTGCAAGGCGGACATGGGCGGCGGCGGAGCTGCGGGCGTGGATACGTGCGGCTATCCGGTCGAGACCACGGGCAATGCGGTGCTGGACACGTTGGAGCACCGTTCCTCCACGCGTGCCTTCGCGCGCGATGACGACGGTCGCCCCGTGGCGGTGACCGACGAGCAGCGGGCAGCGATCAAAAATGTTGGGCGTGGGCAGCTCTTGAGCTGGGGGATTTTGGCAGAAAAAGATGGTGTGGCATTAGCGACAAATG
>CALKBB010000009.1 GCA_937989795.1 uncultured Collinsella sp.
CCACGACGCCTGCCAGCACGGTGCCGGCGCCGATGTGGCAGTTCTTGCCCACGGTTGCGCGGCCGCCCAGGACGGCGCCCATATCAATCATAGAGCCTTCGCCAATGACGGAGCCGATGTTGATGATGGCGCCCATCATGATGACGGCACGGTCGCCAATCTCGACGCGGTCGCGGATGATCGCGCCCGGCTCGATGCGGGCGTTGATGCCCTTAAGGTCGAGCATGGGCACGGCAGAGTTGCGGCAGTCGTTCTCCACGTCGTAGTAATCGATGGAATCGGCATTGGCATCAAGGATGGCTTTGAGCTCGTCCCAGTCGCCAAAGACGGTCTTGCCGCGACGGCCGCCGTAGACATGTGCGTCGCCCCAGGCAACCTTCATGCCCGGCTTCTCGCGCACGTACAACTTGACGGGCGTCTTTTTGGGCGCGGTGGCGATGTAGTTGATAATCTCCTGTGCATCCATCTCGGCTGCGTTGCTCATTTGCTATCTCTCCTTTGGGCGGGTTCGGTTGATACCTGGTTAGGCAAACATGACCTGGTCGAACGTATAGAAGCCGGGTTCGCGGGCGACGAGCTTCTGCGCGGCTGCCAGGGCGCCGTTGACAAAGATCTGACGGCTCGTGGCGCGGTGCGTGAGCGTGACCTCCTCGTCCTGGCCAAAGAAACCCACCTCGTGCACGCCGGCGACGGTGCCGCCGCGCAGCGAGTGCATGCCGATCTCCTTGGAGTCGC
This sequence comes from uncultured Collinsella sp., assembly GCA_937989795.1. Lineage (GTDB taxonomy): Bacteria > Actinomycetota > Coriobacteriia > Coriobacteriales > Coriobacteriaceae > Collinsella. The sequence continues at coordinate 736 of CALKBB010000009.1, forward strand.
GCGCGCCGCACATGCCCTCGCGACCGCAGACGGGGTGGTAGCCTGCTTCGGGCTCGGCCTCGACTACGGCGTCGAGCAGCAGCTTTGCGGTGCCGCTGGGGGCGTCGACCTTTTGGTTGTGGTGAGTCTCGACAATCTCGCAGTCAAAGCCGGGCAGCTCGCGTGTGGCCTGTGCTACCAGATGACGCAGGGCTGCGATACCGATGGAGTAATTGCCCGAGTGCATAACGCGGGTGTTCTGGCCCAGCTCACGCAGGCGGTCCATCTGCTCGGGCGTATAGCCCGTGGTGCCCGAGACCAACGCGGCGCCCGTGCGCTCGACATAGGCGACGACGGCATCGAAGGTCACGACGTTCGAGAAGTCGATGATAACGTCGGCCGCCGGGGCGCTCTCGAGCTCGGACAGATCAAAACCGATCTGGGCGACGATGTCGAAAGCGGGCTGACCGGCGGCATCAACGGTGCCCTCGGCGGTGGTGCGGATGAGCGAGCCCATGCGGCCCGTTCCCATAATGACGGTCTTAATCAAGCAGACCAGCTCCCTTCAGAGCATCGGTAAGTGCGGCTCGCGTGTCGTCTGCCATGGGGCACAGCGGCATACGGTAGTTTGCCTCGATCATGCCCATCTGGGCGAGCGCTTCCTTGACGGGGATGGGGTTGACCTCGCTAAAGAGGGCATTGATGAGCGGCTGGCCGGCAATCTGGATATCGCGGGCGCGTGCCACGTCACCGTCCAGATAGGCGCGGCACATGTCGTGCACGAGCTGCGGCTGAACATCGGCCCACACGCTGATGGTGCCCGAGGCGCCCAGGCTCATGAGCGGTACGGTAAGCGCGTCCTCGCCCGAGTACATGCGGAAGTCGTCTGACAGCAGGTGGGCGATCTTGGCCGCGTAGGCGACGTTGCCCGAGGCCTCCTTAATACCCATGATGTTGGGGTGCGCGGCCAGGCGTTCTACGTTGCGCTCGCTGATGCCGCAGCCACAGCGGCCGGGGATGTTGTACAGGATGCAGGGGATGTCCACGGCATCGGCGACGGTCTTAAAGTGCTGATAGATACCCTCTTCATTGGACTTGTTGTAGTAGGGGGTGATGAGCAGCAGACCGTCGGCGCCCAGGCCCTGATAGGTGAGCGACTTGGTGAGCATGGTCTGCGTGGAGTTGGAGCCCGAGCCGGCAATAACGGGGACGCGTCCTGCAACATGCTTGACCACAGCGGCGACGACGGAGTTGTCCTCGTCATCGGTCATCGTGGCACTCTCACCGGTGGTGCCCAGGGTGAGGATGGCGTCAGTGCCATTTTGCAGGTGGAAATCGATAAGGCGCTCAAGCGCGTCAAAGTCGACACTGCCGTCCTTTTTAAACGGCGTGACAAGGGCGACGATTGAGCCCTCGAGATTGCGGATATCCATGTTTTTCTCCTTCGCTTCCGCGATCTGGACGCGTTTGTTCCATTGGGCGGCGACTGCTAGGCGCTCGTCCTGAGCGCGACGGCGGGCGCTTTCGGCGCGCGATTTGGCCAGCAGCTCGCGGCCGCACGGCAGCACGTCGAGCGTGGCAAAGTAATCGCCCGGGCGCTCGGCGCGGCGAATGAGGTCTGCCGAGCCATCGGGGCGCAGCAGGACCTCGGCGGAGCGCAGGCGGCCGTTGTAGTTGTAGCCCATGGAGTGGCCATGCGCGCCGGTGTCGTGAATCACGAGTAGGTCGCCCATGTCGATATGCGGAAGCTCGCGGTCGATGGCGAACTTGTCATTGTTCTCGCACAGATTGCCCGTAATGTCGTACGTGTTTGTGACAGGCGCCGCGGTCTTGTCGGCGCCACCCGGCTGGCCCATCACCGTAATGTGGTGGTAAGCGCCATACATGGCAGGGCGGATCAGATCGACGGCGCTTGCGTCGATACCGATATAGTCTTTGTAGATCTGCTTCTCGTGGATGGCCTTGGTGATCAGGCAGCCGTAGGGGCCCATCATAAAGCGGCCCATCTCGGTGCAGATGGTTACATCGCCCATGCCGGCAGGAACCAGGATCTCGTCGTAGGCCGCGTGCACCCCCTCACCGATGGCGTGAATGTCGTTGGCCTGCTGCTCGGGCAGGTAGGGGATGCCGACGCCGCCGGACAGATTGATAAAGGCGACATGTGCGCCGGTCTCGCGCTCCAGGCGCACGGCAAGCCCAAAGAGGATGCGCGCGAGCTTGGGGTAGTAGTCGTTGGTGACGGTGTTGCTGGCAAGGAATGCGTGGATGCCAAAGTTTTCGGCGCCCTTGGCCTTGAGTGTGCGGAAGGCCTCGAAGAGCTGCTCTGTGGTCATGCCGTATTTGGAGTCGCCGGGGTTATCCATGATGCCGTTGGAGAGCTGAAACAGGCCGCCCGGATTAAAGCGGCAGCTGA
>CALKBB010000010.1 GCA_937989795.1 uncultured Collinsella sp.
CCGGCCGCAAGCCGCGGGCACGCCGCAAGCCACGCGCGCCCCACACCCCGCCCCACACGATGAAGCATGCGTAGAAAATCGCCCGCCGTGCCATTAAGGTGCGGCGGGCGCTTGTATACCAAGGCAACCTGCCTATAATGATGCAAGTCAAAAACGCCGAGCGCATCGCACGCACTTGCATCAGGCATCCGAGAGGAGAAAACATACCCATGAAGGCACTCTACAATGACGGTTCGGTGGCCGAGCTCCCGCAGGACGAGGTCACGCACGTCATCCGCCACTCCGCCGCGCACATCATGGCGCAGGCCATCAAGCGTCTCTATCCCGAGGCCGACTTTGCCTACGGCCCCGCGACCGACAACGGCTTCTACTACGACGTCGATCTGCCCGAGGGCGTCAAGATTAGCGAGGACGATTTCCCCGCGATCGAGGCCGAGATGAAGAAGATCGTCAAGGAGAACCTCAAGTTCTCCGTGTACGAGAAGCCCCGCGCCGAGGCCATCGCCCTTATGGAGGAGCGCGGCGAGAAGTACAAGGTCGAGCACATCGGCGACCTGGACGACGACGCCCGCATCACCTTCTACCAACAGGGCGACTACATCGACATGTGCGTCGGCCCCCACATCTGCTACACTAAGGCGCTCAAGGCCTTTAAGCTCACCGGCGTCTCGGGCGCCTACTGGAAGGGCGACAAGGACAACAAGATGCTCACCCGCATCAACGGCGTCGCCTTTGCCACCAAGGAAGAGCTCGACGAGCACATGCACATGCTGGAGGAGGCCAAGAAGCGCGACCACCGCAAGATCGGCCGCGAGATGGACCTCTTTATGATGCGCGACGAGGCCCCCGGCTTCCCGTTCTTCCTGCCCAACGGCATGATCCTTAAGAACACGCTGCTGGACTACTGGCGCGAGATTCACCACAAGGCCGGCTACGTGGAGATTTCCACGCCGCTCATCATGAACAAGCAGCTGTGGAAGACCTCGGGCCACTGGGACCACTACAAGGACAACATGTACTCCACCGTCATCGACGACGAAGAGTACTGCATTAAGCCCATGAACTGCCCGGGCGGCGTGCTGGTGTACGCCTCCAAGCCGCACTCTTACCGCGAGCTGCCCATTCGCGCCGGCGAGATTGGCCTGGTGCACCGCCACGAGCTGCGCGGCGCCCTGCACGGCCTGTTCCGCGTGCGCTGCTTTAACCAGGACGACGCCCACCTGTTTGTGCGTCCCGACCAGCTGACCGACGAGATCGTGGGCGTGGTCAACCTCATCGACTCCGTGTACCAAAAGTTTGGCTTTAAGTATCACGTTGAGCTTTCCACCCGCCCCGAGGACTCCATGGGTTCGGACGAGGATTGGGCTCGCGCCGAGGAGGGCCTGCGCACCGCTCTGGAGAAGCTGGGCATGGACTACGAGGTCAACGAGGGCGACGGCGCCTTCTACGGCCCCAAGATCGACTTCCACCTGGAGGACTCGCTCGGCCGTACCTGGCAGTGCGGTACCGTCCAACTCGACTTCCAGATGCCGCTCAACTTTGACCTGGAGTACGTGGACGCCGACGGCACCAAGAAGCGCCCCATCATGCTGCATCGCGTGTGCTTTGGCTCCATCGAGCGCTTCATCGGTATTCTGATTGAGCACTTTGCTGGCAAGTTCCCCACCTGGCTGGCTCCCGTGCAGGTCAAGGCGCTTCCGGTTTCCGAGAAGAGCCGCGACTACGCTCACGAGGTGTGCGCCAAGCTGGAGGAGGCCGGCATTCGCGTGGTCTGTGACGACCGCGACGAGAAGATCGGCTACAAGATCCGCGAGGCCCGCAGCATCGACCGCGTGCCCTACATGCTTATCCTGGGCGAGAAGGAGGTCGAGGCCGGCAACATCTCCGTCCGCGATCGCTCCAACGAGACCGTTCAGATGAGCGTTGATGAGTTTGTGGCCAAGGTGCTCGAGGAGATCAAGACTCGCGCCTAGCACAAACAATACAAGAATTAACAAAGGCGATCGTCCTCGCGGGCGGTCGCCATTTTTGTTGTCTATAGAAGAAAAGCCGCTGGTTAGAGCGGCTTTTTTGTTGTGCAAAAAGGTACAGGTTTTTGTATCTTTCGACGAAGCTCATTATACGAGCAAACTGTTCGCGTTTTCCCAGATTGCACAAAATGCGCCGCGAATGGGCGCATCTCCATACGCCTCTACAAAAACCTGTACTTTTGCGACTGCGCCTAGCTGCGAGCGAGAAGCCTGTTCTTAACGCCCCTGCACCCGCGTGTGTCGCGGATGCAAGTTAAGGGGGCGAGAGATGGAACAGACGATGCGGCGCCAAGAGCAGCTGCCCGGTGCCTTTAACGGCGCCATCACCAACAGCCAGCATGGCCGCGTCCGCTGGTATCTGGTCCACACCCCTAATGGAAAAGAGCGCGAGACCTGCGAAAAGGTCCGCCGCATTATCCCGCACGAGTTGATGCAGGACGCCTTTGTGATGCAAAAGGAGTTCTGGTTTAAGCGGGACGGTGCATGGTCGCTCCAAACCAAACCCATGTACAAGGAATACTTCTTCGTCGCCACGCGCGATGCCGCCCTTCTTGATAAGGCTTTGGCCCAGTTGAGCTTTGGCTGTCGCATTGCCGGCAGCAAGGAGCGGGCCTATGCGCCCATGCCGGACGATGCGCAGGATTGGTACCGCAGCGTGCTCGACGACGACGGCGTGGTGCGCAACAGCGTAGCCCGCATAGAAGGCGGCGTGCTGCATATAGAGCAAGGGCCCTTGGTGGGGCAAGAGGCCCGTGTAAAGAAGATCGACCGTCATAAGCGCTGGTGCCTGGTGGACGTGGGCGAAGGCGACTCCGCATTTAGGGAGCTGCTTCCGTTGGACGTGCCCAGTAAGACGTAAGGGGACGTCGCACTGGTAATTCATTCGCAATTTGAATTCATCGATTGGGGGATCCCTGGGGAACAGAGACGTGGATTTGAACTTGACTACTAAAGAAGTGACAAGGCAAAACGCGCCGGTGGGGGCTGCGCTGGTTGCCCAGGCCATGGATCGGCGCAACGGCGCCGGGCGCTACCAGGCCATGCAGGCCGTGAAGGACTGGGACCGCACGCGCCTGGCCTACCGCACCGTCAAGCGCG
>CALKBB010000011.1 GCA_937989795.1 uncultured Collinsella sp.
GTCAGCGAGCACGACCTCCTCCTTGACCACGTCGGAGGTGTCGTCGCCATCGCTCTCATCGACCTTGGCGGCATCGTCCTGAGTCTGCTCACCCTTCTGGCGCGAAGGGAAGGTACTCTGCGCGGCATGGCCAAACTCGCTATAGAATCCCGGCATGACGCCCAAGGGGTCGGTCGTCACAAACCAATAGGCACCGCCGCACACGGCCGCGAGCACCGCAACGACAATAACCGGCTTGGGAATATGACGCTTATGCTTGTGGTAGGCATCCTCGTCGGGATGTACCTTGCGCTTGGGCTTCTTTTTGCTGGACTGAGCATCGTCGCGCGGGGAAACCGGCGACGGGATATCCACCTTAGGGATACCGAAGTCCTTGTCGAAGGCCGGCAGCACACAGGTCTCGTTGGGATCGGCGGCGTCCGAGAGCACCGCGGCGGCAGACGCCGGCGCATGGGGCACCTCGGTATCGATCTGCTCCTGCGTCAAGCGCGGAAAGCCGGCCGTGCGGCCTGCCGCCAGATCGGATGCAGCCGCGTCTTTGGAAAGGATGCCCGGGGCGGGGCGCCCGCACTTGGGGCAGGTGCGATCGTGCGGGGACAGGCGTGCGCCGCAACCATCGCAGAACACGAACTCGGTATGCTCGGGACCGTCGCCCGGACCAACGTATGCGTTGCAGTAGGGGCAGAACGAGGCGCCGTCTTCTATAGTCTTAAGGCAATGCGGGCAGATCACGGCTTCCTCTTTTCGGAGCAATTCATACAGTCGAGGTTAGAGCATAGCATCGCCACGCCCCCACAGGAGCAAGGCACCAATTCAACATCGCCAGGAAATCATCCCCCGGCGGCTGGGGCTAGGATTTCTTTACGGGCTTTTTCTTCTTGCTCGGCATCGAGACCTTAATGCCCTGGGCGGACTTGGTCACCCGCGAGCGTTTGGCGCCCGCGCTCTTCTTTTTCTTGGGCTGGGCCTTTTCCACGCCCTCGAGCGCGCGAACCTCGGCCTCGCGTGCAGTACGCTCCTCACGGCGCTGCGCCATATCGGCGGCAACGCGCTTGGCAAAACGCTGAGCGGTTGAACCCGTCGAGCTCACCTTGCCGCCGCCGCGGCCCAAGCGAACGCGTACGCCGCGGCCAAAGCCAGTGGCAGCATGACGGCGACGCGGCTTAAGCGAATCCATCATCGCGGCGAGCTTAAAGAACACCGTGCAGGTAAAGACGACGATCGCCAGCAAGATAACGGCCTCGCCCATCGACAGGTTGGCGATGGACAGCAGCTCCGGGAATCCGATAACACCCGCCAGGATGCCGACAACGACAAACACAAAGAGCACCACGCGCAAGGGAGTGAGCGGCTGCGAGATACGCCAGATCAGGCTCACACTCGCCGTGCACGACGTAAGCAGGCACATGGTCGAAAGCGTGAGCTGGTTAAAGCCGAACACGCGCGCCACAAAGATATCGAGCGCCGCAGCCAAAATGACCGCAATCGACGCCGGCAGTGCACGCTTGAGTACGTTGCTCAAAAACGCACCCTTCACACGAGCATTGTTGGGCTCCAGGCCCAACACAAAGCCCGGCGCGCCGATGCAGAAGAAGTTGATGAGCGTCATCTGAATCGGCTCGAAGGGATACGGCGGAAACGCGATGCACAGCGCCGCCAAGCCCATCGAGAACAGCGTCTTGGTCAGAAACAGCGCCGCAGAGCGCTGTAAGTTGTTGATGGAGCGACGACCCTCGGCCACCACGGCGGGCATCGAGGCAAAGTCGTTGTCGACGAGTACGATCTCGGCCACGTTACGCGCGGCATCGGAGCCGGCCGCCATGGCCACGGAGCAGTCGGCCTCCTTGAGCGCCAGCACGTCGTTGACGCCGTCGCCCGTCATGGCCACGGTGTGCTCGCGGCGCTTGAGCGCCTGCACGAGCTCGCGCTTCTGTTGCGGGGTCACGCGACCAAAGACGTGATAGCGGTCCACTGCCGCATCGAGCTTGGACGGCGTATCGAGCGTCGTGGCGTCGACGTAGGCATCGGCCCCCGGTATGCCCACTACGCGCGCGATCGACGACACCGTGCGCGGGTCGTCGCCGCTGATCACGTTGAGGGTCACGCCCTGCTCGTTAAAGTAGCCGATGGTCTCGGGCGCCGAGGTACGAATCTCGTCGCGGATGGTCACAAAGCCCACGGGCTCGGCCTCGCCCCCCATATCGCCATCGGGCGTAAAGCCGTCCACGCGCGCCACCACGAGCACGCGGCAGATATCGACAAGCTCGGCGACACGGTTCTCGACCTGCGAAAACACACGATCAGAGAGCACAAACTGCGCGGCACCCATCACATAGGAGCCCTGCGCAAAAGAAGCGCCACTCCATTTTTTAGACGACGAGAACGGAATGACCGACAGCGGCTCAGACACCTCGACCGGGCGATCGGCGTAATAGTTGAGCAGCGCCTGGCAGGTCTCGTTGGCATCGGCCGAAGTCGCACGCGCCACGTTGGCGAGCGCAAAATCGAGGACCGTGGTCTCGACGGGGACAGCTGCCTCGTCCGAGTCCGCGCCAAAGCCAACACCCTCAACAGGCAACGGATAGGTGCCCTCGACCTCCATGCGACCCGACGTGATGGTGCCCGTCTTGTCCAAGCACAGCACGTCGACGCGCGCGAGCGTCTCGATGCAGTAGAGCTGCTGCGCGAGCACCTTGCGACGCGCCAGGCGCACCGTGGCGATGGCAAGTACCGACGAGGTCAGCAGCACCAGACCCTGCGGAATCATGCCCAAAAGAGCGCCCACCGTGGACAGCAGCGCCGACGAGGGCACGCGACCGGCAAGCAACTCGGAAAAGCACCACGAAAGCGCGCTATCGCCCGGCGTACCGGCGGCATCCCACAGCTCGCTCACGCTCGAGGCAAAGAGTGCCAGGCCGAGCGGAATCATAATGAGGCTCGCAAAGCGCACGATGGCGTTGAGCGCGTTCATGATCTCGGAATTGACCTTTTTGACGTACTTGGCCTCGTTGTTGATCTTGGCCACGTAGTTGTCGGCTCCAACATGGATCACGCGGGCGCGCAGAAGGCCCGAGTCGATAAAGCTGCCGCTCATGAGCTCGGAGCCGGGCTGCTTTTTGATGAGATCGCTCTCGCCCGTCAGCAGGCTCTCGTTAACGAGCGCCTCGCCCGATACCACCACGGCGTCGGCCGGAATCTGGTCACCGCGCCCCAGGCGAATGATGTCGTCGAGCACGATCTGGTCCAAGTCGAGCTCCACCTCGGCACCGTCGCGTACCGCGATGGCCTTCTTAGAGGTCAACAGCGTAAGCTTATCGACCATCTTCTTGGAGCGCATGGACTGGATGACACCGATGGCGGTATTCAAAAACACCACGAACAGGAACGTCAGGTTCTTAAACGAACCGGTAAGCAACACCAAAATCGCCAAGACAGCGTTGATAAGGTTGAACAGCGTGCAGAGGTTTTCGACGATGAGCTCGCGGACCGATTTGGTCTTAAGCTCCATATTGCGGTTGATCTTACCGGCGGCGATGCGCTCCTCGACCTCGGCGGTCGAAAGCCCGCGCTCGATATCCGTTGCTGCCATACCACGTCCCATCACGTCGCGTCAGTATAAGAAAAACCGCCCGGACCATGCGAGGTTCGGACGGTCTTACGTTCGATGGTGCCCCATGTTGGATTCGAACCAACGGCCTTCTGCTCCGGAGGCAGACGCTCTAATCCCCTGAGCTAATAGGGCGAACGGTTGGCATTATACCCAAGTGCGCCACGGGCTAACAAAAGAATAGAAAAAGCTTTGCAATTACGTGGGAGACACGGCGCAAAGGCTCACTTTAGAACGCAAAAGTGAATCAATTAGTATAAACTCACATGCACCATAGATACACGGCTCGCGATGCGGGCCGTTTTTGCAAAAGTTATCCATCGAGGTGAGAGGCACACCATGATTGCAATTTTAAAGCAGAGCGCCAGCGACGAGGCCGTCGGCCATATCGTCAGCTGGATTGAGAAGAAGGGTCTCAAGACCGACGTCTCGCGCGGAGAGAACGAGACCATCATCGGCCTGGTGGGCGATACGACCAAGATCGACCCGTTTCTGCTCGAGTCCATGGATGTCGTCGAGCGCGTGCAGCGCGTCTCCGAGCCCTTTAAGCGTGCCAACCGCAAATTCCACCCCGAGGACTCCGTCATCGACTGCGGCCACGGCGTCAAGATCGGCGGCGACCAGTTCCAGGTCATCGCCGGCCCCTGCTCCGTCGAGGGCGAGAACCTCATCCGCATCGCCCGTCGCGTGAAGGCAGCCGGCGCCACGATGCTGCGCGGCGGCGCCTACAAGCCCCGCACTTCCCCGTACGCCTACCAGGGCATGGGCCCCGCCGGCCTGGACCTACTATGCGAGGCATCCGCCGAGCTCGACATGCCGATCGTCACCGAGATCATGGACCCGCGCGACGTGCAGGTCTTCTTGGATAAGAAGATCGACGTCATGCAGATCGGCGCCCGCAACGCGCAGAACTTCCCCCTGCTCAAGGAGGTCGGCAAGACCAAGACCCCGGTCCTGCTCAAGCGCGGCATGTCCGGCACCGTCGACGAGCTGCTCATGGCTGCCGAGTACATCATGAGCGAGGGCAACGACAACGTCATCCTGTGTGAACGCGGCATTCGCACCTTCGAGACCCGCACCCGCAATACCTTCGACCTCAACGCCGTGCCAGTGCTGCACCACCTGTCGCACCTGCCCGTCGTCGCCGACCCCAGCCACGCCACCGGCTACACCCGCTACGTTGAGCCCATGGCGCTCGCCGCGACCGCTTGCGGTGCCAACGGCCTGGAGATCGAGGTCCATGACGACCCGAGCCACGCCTGGTCTGACGGCGCCCAGGCCCTCACGCCCGACCAGTTCGACGACACCATGCACCGCATCCGTGCCATCCGCGAGGTCGTCTGCCAAGAGACCATGGAGTAGGCCATGGGTACGGTGAGAAACGCACGCGTCAACCAGGGAGGCCCCAAGTGCGCCGGCATCGTCGGCCTTGGCCTCATCGGCGGCTCCATTGCAA
>CALKBB010000012.1 GCA_937989795.1 uncultured Collinsella sp.
GAAGGCGGCGCGCGCGTTTTTGCTTGAGCATGGCGTCGATTGTGCCGATGGCGTCGGAGCGGTGGGTGCCGATCGCGAGCTGTTGCAGCAGATGCTCGCGGTGCAGTCGTCCGATGACCTGCTGTGGATTCGCCATGGCTATTGGGATGCCCCGACGGGGCTGCTTTCTGCCGAGGGCAAGGGTCCGGTCGTGGTGAGCGGCCACACGCCCACGGTGTCGCTGGGGCGCTATTGCGAGGTTGGCGGCCTGGCAGGGCTCGATGAGGAGTCGGGCCGCGGGCAGATTGTGCGCCTGGGTGGCGAGGATACCGCCGACGTGCCCGATCGCATCGATATCGATTGCGCGGCGGCCACCGGTTCCGAGTTCGGCCGCGTGGGCATCCTGCGCCTGGACGACGGGGCGGAGTTCTACGCAAACATTCTTCCCGGCGAATAACCTTGTTCCGTCGTTCTACTGAACGGCGGTCACGTTGACGCTGCGCAGCCCCGAAGCACCCCATCTTGTCGCTCAAACCGTCGCTCGCGTACAGAAGTACGCGTCGCTCCTCTTTCGCGCCAACCTGGGGCACTTCGAGACTGCTCGCTGTCGGTGCCAAAACATCGACGTTTCTTTTCTTCAAATTGATTCGAATTAGGCCCCGTACGGGTTGCGGGCTCGTTCTATGCGCTGGCGGATGTGGGCGTACTCGACAATCAGCAGCACCAGCAGTAGGGCCATGATAGCCAGGTAGCTTACGACGGCACCCATCAGGCCCAGCAGGTTGATCAGGATCACCGGGAGCACTACGCTCGCGGCAAAGCAGATCAGGTAGATCTTGGTGACGTCTCCAGCGTGGCGCAGCACCGTGATGATGGCGTAGATAAAGTCGATGGCCGCGGTTACACCGCCGGCGACGACCATCAGCAGCGCCAATGTGCGGTAGCGCTCAAAGTTGAGGCCGTACATAAAGCTCATGAGGGGAATGCCGGGACCGGCCATAAATACGGCGCACACGCCGGTGATGGCTACGATCAGCGCCATAACGGCAATAATTATCAAGTCAAAACGGCGGCGCTTGCGCGGGTTCGCCCAAATGCCCGACAGACGCAAAAGCTGCGGTTTATAGACAAATCCGATGCTCAGCAAAATAGCCTGCGCCGGAAAGAACAGGGCATTAAAGTACAGCTGATATTTGTAGGCCAGCGTGCCTTCCATCACAAACTTGGGCATGCTCTCGATAAGGTTGAACAAAAAGAGCGCGCCAAAGAGCGGGGCGCATTGCGCAAAGAGGCGACCGACTTCGCGTGGGCTTACGCGACGCGATTTTTCCGTTTCGAGTAGGGCGAGCGGGGCGGTGACCAGCACAAGCGAGGCGATGGCGGTGACACCCATGGCCATGGCCGCGATGGGCATGCTGCGCGTAAGGAACAGCGCCGCGCTAAACACCACGATGACGCCGACGGAGCGTAGCGTTTGGCTCATGCCAGCCAGGTAGAGTTTATCGGCTTGCTGCAGGCGGCCCTCGTACACGTCCGCCACGCCGTCGATCACCTTATACAGGTAGACGCCCAGGCCAATCGTCGCCATATTCGCGTCGTAGCCGCGGGCGCTGCTGTACATGAGGCCGCAGCCTAGGGCGAGCGCTCCGCAGATCCAGCGGTTAAGCTGGTAGGAGGCAAAGGACGTCGTTTCGTCGATATCCGAGACTTGGAAATTGCGCACGCCGTAGTTGCACGCGATCATGATGAGCGTGCCGGTGACAAAGGCGATGGAGAACTTGCCGGCTTCCTCGGCGCCCACAAGCTGCGTGGACACGATGGTGAGCAGCGGAAATGCGAAGCCCCACACGGCGGTGCCCAGGGTATTCCAGAGATAGTCGCGGCGGGTGGCGTGTTCCTCGTATTCGGCTTCCTGCGTGGAGA
>CALKBB010000013.1 GCA_937989795.1 uncultured Collinsella sp.
GGCAGGCAGATCGGGCCACACATGGAAGCCAAAAATGCGGTCAGCCCCATAGCGCTCGAACACACCGCTCTCGCATACCGTCTTGGCACCACCGGTCGTTTCCTCGGCCGGCTGGAACACAAAGAGAACGTTGCGCCTAATGGCGCCCGGCTGCTCGCGAATCGTACGGTCGACATACGTCGCGGCGGCAAGTGCCATGGCCATGTGTCCGTCATGTCCGCAAGCGTGCATCTTGCCGGGATGGATCGAGGCAAAGGCCGCTCCCGTCGCCTCCGCGATGGGCAGCGCATCCATATCGGCGCGAATCGCCGTGGCACGCGCGGCACCAACGCCAGCGTCGAAGAAAGCGCAGACGCAGCTGGGACACGGATGGGTCACCTCGCAAGCGAGCGGCGCCAACACGCCCTCGATATAGGCGATAGTTTGCGGAAGATCGAAGTCGAGCTCCGGAATGCGATGCAGGTCGCGACGATAGCGACGGAGTTCTTGGAGCTCGGTCATAGAGAATCCCTTCGTGAGGCACATCTGTTGCAACTTATTGTGATACAGGATTGTGGCACACATGTTTCCAGCATATTGCTGCATTTTTTAAACGTTATATACGAATACTCTTGTTTGGTAAAGTGCAACGTGATAGGGTCTTTACCACTTGATAGAGGCGCGGGCACGAAGAGCCGCGGGCGAGCCGGCAGGCTTTGACCCCGTGGGGAGGCGAAACCCGCCGAACTGGGCTTTTCGGGCACGAACAACCTGGTGGGCCTGCGGGAAACACCCACAGGACTGTCTGCAGCAATGCGGGAGCGCTATCCGGACATTGGGTCCACGCTATGCGGATTCGATGCGCAGATGGCGCCGTCTGGATAGCGAGGTTTACGGGACATGGCATTGACCCCCAACGAGGCATATGCGGCCAAGCAGCCGTTTGTGGATAAGGAGACGCTCGAGCATATCGTCGAGCAGTTCCCCACGCCATTTCATCTATATGACGAGGCGGGCATCCGCCGCAACATGCAAGAGGTGCGCGACGCCTTCGCATGGAACCCGGGCTTTAAGGAATACTTTGCCGTCAAGGCCAATCCCAACCCGGCGTTCATCTCCATTCTCAACGAATACGGCTGCGGCTGCGATTGCTCGAGCTATACCGAGCTCATGATTGCCCGCTCGCTGGGCATCACGGGGCACGACATCATGTTCTCGTCCAACGACACGCCAGCTGCCGACTTTGAGCTCGCCGAGAAGTTGGGCGCCATCGTCAACTTTGACGACATCAGCCACATCGAGTTCTTTGAGCGCGTTGCGGGGCCCATCCCCAAGACGGTCAGCTGCCGCTTTAATCCAGGCGGTCTGTTCCAGCTCTCCAACGGCATCATGGACAACCCGGGCGACTCCAAATATGGCATGACCACCGAGCAGCTCTTTGAGGCCTTCCGCATGCTCAAGGCCAAGGGCGCCGAGAATTTTGGCATCCATGCCTTCCTTGCCAGTAACACCGTCACTAACGACTACTATC
>CALKBB010000014.1 GCA_937989795.1 uncultured Collinsella sp.
CTTCTGTTGCGAAGAGCCCGACGACGCGCGCGCTGCTGCTTCGTGATGGTAGCCAAGAGCCGATTGATGATCTTGAATATGACTACTTGGTGCACTTGGCGCATGACTTTGAACTGATCTACGAAGGCGAATCTCAAAAGCGCGAGGAGCGCCATATCGCTCAGACCCTCCAGATCGGCATGAGAAATTCCCTGGGGGATGTTCCGGGTATCGCAACCGATTCGGTGTACCTGTCGGCCACGAACTCGGCGTTGGTCGGCGGCGATTTCTATACGCTCATCCGTCTTCCCGACGACTGCGCCGTCATGATTCTGGGTGATGTGTCTGGCAAAGGCATTGAGGCCGCATCGATGTCCGCGCTCGTCAAGACGGCCCTGACGGCATATGCCTGGGAGGGCGCTGGCCCGGCCCGCATGGCGCGCTCCCTTAACAGCATGCTCATGGGCTTTTCGAGGGTCGAGACGTTCGTGACGGCCTTTATCGCCAAGATTGACCTTAAAGCCGGACGCGCAACGTATTGTTCGGCGGGCCATCCTCCGACCATGGTCATTAGGCCAGAGTCGATGCCGCTGGGTGGCGGCGAGGCCCGTGGGGGAGAGGTCGAACTGCTTGGATGCCAATCGGGCGTAATCGGTGCATTCGAAAGCATGGTGTACGAGACGGGTGCCTTTACGTTCGCCCCCGGCGACATGCTCTTTATGTATACGGATGGAACGATTGAGGCCCGTGACCGCACCGGAGCATTCTTTGGCGAGCAGCGCTTGCGCGATCTTCTGCTTTCTGTTTCGGGGGAGGGCGTGTCGGGCATTTGCGGCAAGGTCTTGGGCGAGCTCGACCGATTTACCGAATCGGCGCTGGACGATGACATTGCATTGGTGTCCCTTGAGTTTTTACGGGGTCGTTCATAGACGACGCTGGACGGGCTGAATCCGCACGGTTGGGGAAACAAATGCATCGAGTGGGCTTTTTTGGGGAACCATGGTCGTATGAATGAGTGGAATGACATAGCGGTTTTGACGCCACCGGGCGATATCGACATCGCCACGGTGCCTGCGCTGCGTCGGCGGTTGGATGCTTTGGTTGACCGCGGCGTGCGTCGTGTCGTCATCAACTGTCAGGCTGTTGGCTTTATCGATTCGACGGGCTTGGCATTCCTGCTTACGCGCGCTCGTGAGCTCATGAGGCGAGAAGGCCTGCTTTCGCTCGTCAATGCATCAGGCGAAGTTGTTCGCTTTTTGGAGATTGCTCGTCTTGTCGATATCCTTCATGTCGCGGGTCCGGCACGGGAGTCTATTCCCGCCATTCCGGTGGGGGAGCTGCCTCGCTGGAGTAAGAGCGTCGAGGTCCGTCAGGGTATCGAGAATCTTCCATACTACCGACATCACATCGCCGAACTCCTTGAATCGCTTCCGTTGCGCCGCGACGAGCGCTACGATGTCGCGTTGGCGTCGGGGGAGGCGCTGGGTAATGCCTATGACCATGCGGGCGGTATCGGGTGCGTCCTGACGGTTCAGGCCTATGGCGATCGCGTCGTGGTTGAGGTGCTTGATCGGGGTGCCGGCTATTCTATCGATGGAGCGAGCGAACCGGTCGCATCTGAGGAACGCGGCCGTGGTATCAAGCTTATGCGTATGCTCGTCGATAACGTGGAGGTTGCTCGTCGCACAGACGGCACCGGCACGCGCGTGCAGATGGTGAAGCTATTTAGCGGAGCACTGGAATCGCGTGCCTAGCCAATCGCTTTAGCGCGTTTAGCCACCAAGAACACGCGGCCGGCAACTTTTTTGAAAAAAGTACTTGCGTCTTTTGGATAACTCGCGTAAATTAATAACCCGCAAGCGGACATGGCTCAGTTGGTAGAGCACAACCTTGCCAAGGTTGGGGTCGCGGG
>CALKBB010000015.1 GCA_937989795.1 uncultured Collinsella sp.
GAGCATACGCAGGCTCTTGCATTCCCGGGCATAGGAGAGCAGCAAGACAAGCGAGTCCTCATTGCCCTCGCCATCCACCGTGTCAAACGGCCACATCACACGAGCCCGAAATGCGCCGATATCGAACGTGTCTCCGCGGGCCACCTGCCGATACGTAACGCCGGGGCGATTCAGAACCTCAGCAGGCGCGCCTTCTAGCGCATCGGCCGCGACCGCAATGGTTCCAACCGAAAACCGATCGAGCACATCGGGAAGACCACCCCAATGATCTTCGTCCCAATGTGTCACGAAGACGGCGTCGATATGGTGGACATTGTTGCGAACCAACGCCGACACCACGCGCTCATCGAGCCCACAGTCGACGAGCGCTACGGTGCCACCCTGACGAACCAGAATCGCATCGGCCTGGCCAACATCGAGGACCGTTACCGAAGGCGGTGCGCATCGATCCCAATAGACATACGGAACACCCGCTGCAAGCATCAAACACAGCAGCCCTACTGCCATGTTCCGTGCGCGGGGGCGTGGCCACCAGACCAAGAGGGCCACCAGCGCGAACGGCACCACGTATACCAAGGGCGTATCGGGCGGCACGCTTACGGATGCGCCCGGAACGGCAGCAAAGAGCTGCTCAAAGAACAGGGCGCAGCGAGCGACAATCATGGGCACCACGAGCGCCCCGTGACGCAACAGCGGCACAAGCGAGCAGGGCACCAGCACAATCGATATAGCGAGCAGCACGCTTATCACCGGACCGATCACGGCATTTGCAAGCGGGGCAATGAGCGAAAACGTCTCAAATGCGGGAATCGTAACGGGAAGTGTCGCCAGCTGCGAGCACAGCGTGACAGACAAAATACTGGCGACGCCCGATGGCACACCCAGCTCGCCCAAGGCGTAGGTGGCGTAGGGGCAAAAACAAAGGATGGCAAAAACACTGGCGCACGAAAGCTGAAAACCCATTTCGAACAATACCGTCGGCCGCAGCAACACAAAGATGGACATGGTAACGAAGAGTGCCGATGCGCCGTGCCGGCGCCGCCCCGCG
>CALKBB010000016.1 GCA_937989795.1 uncultured Collinsella sp.
CATGGTGACCTCACGGATGGCCCCTTCTTTGTAAACGCTAATCCATTCCGAGTAGTAATCGCAGAAAAGGAGGCTTCGGTAGTTTGTGTGACAAGGGGCTAGCCTAGGCAGCAACGCTCTTCGCTCCCTTCACGCCCTTCTTCCTCGCCTTCACCGGGCGACCCGGGAGCTGGGGCTGGCAGTCGCCGCACCTGAGCATGAGCAGGGCCACGAGGTTGTCGGTGTTGCGGAAGCCGTAGCCCATCCTCACCGTCACCTTGATCTTGTTGTTGATGGCCTCTACGCGCCCGTTGCTGATGCCGAGCTCGACTGCGGCGATGATGTCGTCGCGCCGGCGGCGCACCTTCTTCTCCACGGCGACGACCTTGGCGATCTTGCAGTAGGCGGCCCTGTGCATCCAGTCGTCGAGCAGCTCGGCGGCCTCGGAGCCGTCGGCTGCCCGGAAGACGGCCCGCAGGTCCTCCTTGAGCTCCCAGGCCCTGACCAGCCGCGAGCCGGCCCTCTTCTTGAGCGCCTCGAGCCTCGCCCTCTGGCCGTCGGTGAGGTCCTCGGGGTTCTTCACGAGCGCGTAGCGGCTGCCCTTGATGGAGGCCGCCTCCTCCTCGAGCGCCCTGACCTCCTCGGGCGGCAGCTCGCCTTTGGCAGGCCTGCCGCGCTTGCCCTCGGGCCTGGGCCTGGCGGCCCTGGCGGCGTTCCACTCCTCGCAGCGCACGGCGTCGAGCGCGTCGTTCATCCACTGGACCACGTGGAAGGGGTCCATGACCCACCTCGCGTTGGGGCAGCGGCGCTTGACCAGCTGCCTTATCCACCTCGCGCCGTCGGCGGTCACCACCTCTATGGCGCGCCTCTGCTCGCGCGTGAGCTCGTCGAGGAACAGGTTGAGCACGTCCTTGCCGGTGCCCTCGTGCGCCCAGATGAGGCAGCCGCGGTCGTGGTCGACGACCACCGTGACGTACTTGTGGCCCTTCTTGTACGACGTCTCGTCGATGCCGATGCGGCGCACGCCGTCGAACCTCGAGGCGCCGCGCGCGGCCTCCAGCTCGGCGTAGACGCGCCTGCACACGCCGCCCACGCTGTGCCACTCGACGCGGGCGAGCTC
>CALKBB010000017.1 GCA_937989795.1 uncultured Collinsella sp.
ACAGCATCGCGACCAGCAGGGCAAACGCGCACAGAGATAGCTTGTTGAGTTTTTGATCCGTGCGCTAGCTGCGTTTTCGGATCAGGGCAATGTAGAAGCCCTCAAAATCGCGGCTAGGCGGAATGGTCAGCGTGCCGGGCATGCCGTTGGCAATGGCCGAGACGTGGCCTTCGGCAATGGCTTCGGTAAGGGCGTTGCACTCGATATGCGGCTCCTCGCCGGCATCCTGGGCGCGACGCGCTTCACTTTCGCTCGGTGTGCCGTCGAGGGGGATAAGCTCGCAATCCATGTGCTTGTCGAGGGCCTCTTGCAGGGCGTCCTCATTTTCCTGCGGCATGATCGAACAGGTGGAATAGACGAGCGTGCCGCCCGGTTTGAGGGCTCCCATGGCGCGGTCCAGAAGCGCGCGCTGCGAGCGGGCGCACTTGACGAGCAGCTGCTCGGTCAGGCCGCGCAGGCTTTTCTCGTTGCCGCTGATGACGGTGCCCGTGCCGGTGCAGGGGGCGTCGAGCAGGATACGGTCAAAGCGGAAGAACTCGTCAAGCTCGCGCGCGTCAATACGCATGACGGGCACGTTTTTGGCGCCCTGGCGGCCCAAGTTGGCCTCGAGCTTTTCGGCGCGGGGAATGCTCATCTCGCAGGCCGTGAGGTGTGCCTGGCCCTGGGTGAGGGCGGCGATCTGCGTCGTCTTGCCACCGGGGGCAGCGCACATGTCCAGGATGTCCTCGCCGGCCTGAGCGCCCAGGACTAACGGCGGCATCATGGACGACAGACTCTGCAGGTAGATTTTGCCGTCGCGGTAGATGTCGAGGTCCCATAGGTCGGAAACCTGGGCCTCGGGCAGGATGAAGGCGTCCGGATACCAGGTAACGGTTTGGTGCGCGATGCCGGCCTCGTCGAGTGCGGCGGCGATGTCCCTGGCGGTCGCCTTGAGCGTGTTGGCGCGCAGCGTGACCGGGCGCGTGGCTGCGGCGCCAAAGCCCTCGATCATGAGCTCGGCATCGGCGGGCGTATAGGCGCCGGCAACCGTGTCGACCATAAAGCGTGGCAGGTCGGCGGCGGAGTGTTGGGCGGCAAGCTGGTCGGAAAGCTCGGTGGCGGCAAACTGCCTAAGCTTGAGCTCGGGCTTAACCTGCTTTTTCTGCTTACGACGACGCGGCTTGGACATCCGTCTTTCCTTCCCGTCCCAAATTGGTTACTTTCCGGGCACGCTGCTGCTGCCGTGCTTTAGTACTGACTCTCGTGCTTGCTAAAGAAGTCGAAGCGCGGGGGCAGCGGCTTCACGCGGTGCTCGCCGGGCTTCTCGCCCAGGCTCTCCACAAACTCGTCCGTGGAGGCAAAGATGTTGTCCCAGCTAAAGAAGGCAACCGGGTCGACGTCGAAGTACTCGCGGATGAGCTCGCAGCCGGCCGGGACGATGCCGTGCATGAGCACGGTTGCCACACGCAGCTCGGTGAAGGCGTCGACCAGGGCCTGCTTCATGGCGGCGTTGGCCGGCTCACCCTCGAGCTTGTTGGCGGCCTTGGAGGCATCGCTCCAGCGCTTGTTGGCGGCGCGCAGGTAGTCGTCGCACACGGCGAGCGCGCGGTGCGTCTCGAACTTGTACATGGCCTGCTCAAAGGCAAGGGCGGCCTGCTCGGCAGCCTCGACCACGGCAGCAGAGGCGGCGCCGGCCGGAATGCAGCCGTTGCGATAGGGGCTCTCGTCGCCCTCCTTGACGGCGACGCCGTAGAAGCAGCTGCGGGCCAGGCGGTTGAAGACGCCGGTCAAAAGCGCGCTCTCCTTAAGGGCCGGATCGATGACGCGCTTGTCGTCGCAGGCGCGCACCTCGTTGCCGTCCTTGTCCTTGCCGGTCACGCGGGTGTCGTATGCCTTGGGGCTAAAGCTCACCGGCTTCTCGGACAGGCCGAGCGACAGCCAGTGCGCGCGCATCTGCTCGCAGGTGTAGTGGTTGAGCAGGTCGTCTGCCGGCGGGGGAGGCGTCTGCGAGGACGAGCTGGCCTTTTTGCCCATGTAGAGCAGGTGGTAGCAGGCGCTGACGGTGCTCTGCGTGAGGTTCCAGCCCAGGGCCTCCCACATGGCGGTCTGCGCGATGCAGTAGAAGTAGATGTTGTCCTGACCGATGAACTGGTAGATTTGCGCGTCGTCCGAGCACCACCAGTCGCGCCAGTCGAGCGAGCTGTGCTGGTAGGTGGGTGCGGGTACCTGCGTGGAATCGGCGGCGGGCTCGCCCATGAGGGCGGCATCCTGGGCGGCGACACCCTCAGTTACGCCGGCGGCGCGGGCATCGCGTGCGAGCACGGTGCGCGTATAGCTGATGGGCGCCCACAGGCTCTCGGGCCAGCACCAGCAGGTGACGTCGTTCACGCCGTCGACCTCGGGCACCGGAACGCCCCAGTCGATGTTGCCGGTGATGCGGAAGGGCACGAGTGCCTTGCCGCTGCGGAAGCGCACGCCGCCGTTGGCGAGCACCGCGTGGGCGTCGTCGCGCTCCTTCCAGCTGGGGAAGGTGACGGTAAAGCTGCTCTTGTTGCCCTCGGGCTCCAGCACGGTGTGCTCGGGAAGCTGGTCCTCGACGGCGTCGAAGGCCTCGCGGAACTTGTTCTGGATGTAGAGCTGCGCCGGCAGCAGCCACTCTTCCATGGTCTTGGAGACCACGGAGCGGACCTGCGGGTTCTGGGCGAGCTTGGCGGTGTAGGTCTTCATAAAGTCGAGGTAGGCCGGCAGGTCGAAGTAGAGGTTGTCGACCGGGCGCAGCTCGGGCACCTCGCCGGTGAGCTGGCTCTTGGGTGCGATGAGCTCCTCGGGCTCAAACTGGTGGCCCAGATCGCACTCGTCGGCATAAGCCTTCTCGGACTTGCAGCCCTGGATGGGGCAGCGGCCGATCACCTGACGGCCGTTGAGGAACGTGCCGGCCTTGGCGTCGTAGAACTGCAGCGTGGAGCGCTTGGAGATGGTGCCCTGCTCGTGCAGGCGCTCGATAATCTCGGCGGTAACCTCGTTGTGAATCTGCGCAGCCGGCTCAAGGCCCGAGCCGCCGTAGATGTCGCAGCTGATGTTGTAGTTGTTGAGGGTCGCGGCCTGGCGGGAGTGATTGGACTCGACATACTCGCCGATGGACTTATCGTAGCCTTCGTTTTCCTTGAGCTTGCGGTAGCTCTCCATGATGGGCGAGCCATAGCAGTCGGTGCCCGAGGTGAAGATGACGTTCTCGCGGCCCAGACGGTCGCGCAGGAAGCGGGCGAAGAAGTCGGCCGGGACAAAGACGCCGCCAACGTGGCCAAAGTGAAGGCCCTTGTTGCCGTAGGGCTCGCCGGCGGTAACGATGGCGCGGCGAGGCCAGCTGGGACGGTCGTTCATGGAGTATTTGGATGCCATGGGACTCCTTCGCATATGGTGAGAGCGCGGCCGGGCGCAAGGCCTGGCGACGCGGTGGTCAATTCGTGCATATCGTTCGACATTATCGCACATGCGGACGGGTACGTGGCAGGGGCGCTATCCTAAGATGCTATGAATGAGATTTCCAACATACATGCGTTTGAGGACGAGGAATTTCTGCACGCCTGCTTTGTGTGGGGGATGGCCGTGCTTGTGGTGTTTGCCGTGTGCCTGGTGCCGGTGTTTATGCTGCTGGGCGGGCCCGCAGACTTGGATGTGGCGGACGCGGGCGGCTGGACGGCGGTTTTGGGCTGGATAGTCGGCTTGGCTGCGGTTTCGGCGGCGTCATTTGCCGTGCACGAGCTGGTGCACGGTGTGTTATTTAAGCTTCTGGCGCCTGCGGGCGCGAAGGTGACCTTTGGGGCGAATCGCGAGACGGCGATGATCTATGCCTGCGCCGAGGGCGTGGTCTATTCGCGTGTGAGGTACATGGTCATTTGCCTAGCGCCGACGGTTGCCTTGACGGTGGCGTTTGCCCTGGGGTTTGCGTTCTCGGGCTATCCGCTGCTGTGCTACTTGGCGGCTGGTCTGCACTTGTCGGGCTGTGTGGGCGATTGGTATTACGTGCGGACCATCCTGCGCGACCGTCGCATTGTCGCCTGCGAGGACACGTCCTTTGGCGTCCGCTTTTTCGCAAGGTAGTCTTTTGGGATGATTTTTCTGGGACGGGGATTAAAAAATCATTGTGGGAGAGGAGATGTCCATGAAGCCGTTGCTGCTGCACGCTTGCTGCGCGCCGTGCTCGCTGGAACCGGTTCGTCTGCTGCGCGAGGAAGGGTTTGAGCCCACGATTTGCTGGACCAATCCCAATATTCAGCCTCGCGATGAATGGCAGCGGCGCTTGGACGAGCTGCGCCGGTGGTGTGCCGATGGCGACATCGAGCTCATCGAGGCGGGGGAGGACCGCGAGCGCTGGGAGGTCGGCGTGGCCCCGCTGGGCGCCGATCGACCCCGTCGCTGTCGCGCGTGCTATGCCTTGCGCCTGGCCGAGGCATGCCGTGTGGCTCAGGAGCGTGGGTTTGAGTTTGTGGGCACGACGCTCGCCGTCTCGCCGTATCAGTTGTTCGAAACCTGCAATGATGTGTTGGAGCGTCTGGCTGCCGCCCGCGGTCTAACTCCGGTAATTCGCGATTTTCGCCCGTATTATCCCGAGGCCACGCGTCGTTCGCGCGAGCTGGGCATGTATCGGCAGAATTATTGCGGCTGCCGATTCTCGGCCGTCGAGGCGGCCATGGACCGCGCCCGCATCCGCGACGAGCGCAAAGCCGCCAAAAAGTAGTTCATTTGGGCTGGGGCTTTGAGCTGTCTGTGCGGTACGGTCGTTTTTGGGAAAGTCGATTTAATTAAGCGTGTGATCGTGGCTCGCTTGATACCAAACGACGACTCCTATGATTCTAATCCTCCGTTTGTTAAACATCAGATCCGGACTTGCTGTTGCATATGAATGGGACGACAGCACAATCATGTCGTTTCCTTCTGCAAATCGCCTAATTACCGGTGTTTTACCGTCTGCGAGCGCCAATACAGCACAGCCGTTCCAAGGCTTTGCGGTGGTATCGACAAGTAGTAAGCTGCCGGGAGGGTAAATGCGGGACATTTCGTCACCTTTGATTTTAACGAAAACGCTATGTGGGTGACGCTTGGCTACGTCTACAGGCGCGCAAGCATTTTGTTGGCTGTGCGTGATGCGGCGCTTTTGCGATTCGATATCGATGACGGGAAATGCGCCCTCCATTTCGTGGAT
>CALKBB010000018.1 GCA_937989795.1 uncultured Collinsella sp.
GCATACTTCCGAATTGACACTGGCATCGCACGGTCCAAAAGCATATTTCTACCAGGAGGACGTCATGGACCTGACGCTATGCGGTCAATCCGCTTTTTACTATCACCGTATCCCGCCGCAGGTACTAGGCCTTTACCCCGTCATTAGCCTTGGCAATATGGATCGCAGATGTTGCGGCCTCGGAAGTCATGCAGTTGTAAAAGACCTGCTTCACGCACCGCTTCACAGGCTTGTATTCACTCGGGCACAATCCGGGTCGCGAAGCCTGTTTAAATCGCACCTCCTGACCCAAGAACCACCTCCCGGGTCGTTTAGGCAGACTGAACATGGATTTGATGTCACGTCGCCCGAGTTTACGCTGCTCAGCCTTGCTACGCAGGTCTCACGCAACCAGTTACTCATGGCTTGCTACGAGATGTGCGGCTCCTTTGCAGTGTTTAAGCCCTGCGAGCGAACGCAACAACAACTCGATGAAGCTATTTCGCTTAAGTTCATTCCACCCAACTGTGGTTGGAAACGCGTTGTCGACACCAAGGGCAATGGCACTATCCTGTGGAAGCGCACGCCGCTTCTTACCGCAACGGATATCGCCACGTTCGCCAAGCAAGCCGCAGGCCTGCGCGGCGTCAAGCAGCTCCGCTGGGCCACCGAACGCATGACGGGACAAACCGCTTCGCCCTTTGAGGTTCAGACCTCCATGCTCGTCTCGCTCCCCCGCGACGAAGGCGGCCTGGGCATCGATATCGCCAACAATGTGCGCATCCCGCTCAGCGAAGCCGCACGCTCGCTGTATGACAAAACCTGCTGCTATGCCGGCATCCTCATCGAGAGCAGCACCGACAGTATGGGCGTCATTCTGGAATGCCAAGGCCGCTCCGCCCACGGCAGCGAAGCCGCGAGTCTCTCCGATGCCGAGCGCGCCACCGCACTTACAAGCATGGGCTACGATGTCATCCAAATTACCTATGGCCAGATTAAGGATAAGAAGAGCTTCGACCACATAGCCGAGCTCATCCATAAAAAGGCTGGGCTTACCTACGTCCCAAAGACTAAACAGGAGCGCACTGCCGAAGATGTCCTTCGGCAAGAGCTACTTGTCGATTGGGTTGAGCTATTCACTGCCGGGCCGGCCAGCTAGCAGCTAGCGATCAGGGGCAGAGCGGGCACACCGGGTGATGCGACGCGGGCGGTAAAACCCGCCTCGGTTAGCTCGACGACCTCGGTAAATGTTGCGTCAAAGAACGCTTCGCTCAGCAGGCGGTACGGTGGATGATCCGGCTCGCCGGGGTTCTCGCGCACGGTCTCGTGCATGACGCCAATGGTCTTGAGCACATAATCTTGCGGAATCGAATACTGACCAAACTGGGCCGCCGCGGTATACAGGCGATCGGTCGCACGCGGGATAGAAACAATGCCGAGCGTCTTGCCAAACCAGTCAAAGTCGCCTTGCTTTTTAATGCGGAATTCCTCGCACGGCTTGCCGCCGTGCGCCTCCAGATACTGATTCACGCGCGTATTCCACACGGTATCGGCCACGAGGTGAGACCAAACGCCCAGCGTCAGATCGAGCAGCGACTGTGCCACATCTTCGGACGCAAGCGAGAACTCACAAGCGCCGGGACCGGCAACCGGCTCGGCATCCTTGTAGCGTTGGGGATAATGCACCCGATTGAGTCGCTCGCGCTCCTCGACAATCGAGGTCGCGGCAGCCGGCGTACCAACAGGCGCCCCTTTGAGCAGCGGCGCCACATAGGTGTCCCAAAACTCATGCTCGCGCGGCTTGGGGATAGGCTCAGGCTTGGCAAAATGCGTGATGCGATACGGGATGGGGTCGGCGATGCCAGGGACCATA
This sequence comes from uncultured Collinsella sp., assembly GCA_937989795.1. Classification (GTDB taxonomy): domain Bacteria; phylum Actinomycetota; class Coriobacteriia; order Coriobacteriales; family Coriobacteriaceae; genus Collinsella. The sequence goes on from CALKBB010000018.1 coordinate 1,853, forward strand.
TAGCCCACGAAGATATCCGGAACCACACAGCCAAACAAAAAGGCATTGCGGTCGCGCACGCTATTGGCAAGCGCACCGGTGCGCTCCAGCAAACGCTCCGTCTGAGCGATATGAATGTTCCAGCTTGGCATAGCCACCCCCATAAAAACCTGGATAACTATACCATCACGGCAAGCCACGCGCGCGGCCGCGACCCTACTACGCAGCAACTATTCCGCAGCGCCGCTCTCGGTTCCATACGACGACACTGGTGCCTCGACCACGTGGTGATATCGGTCGATATAGATGGCGCGGGCACCCAGGCGTCGTACCAAATCCTGATGGTGCGTGCTCATCAAGACCGTCTTACCGGCAGCAACATAGGCCAGTAGAAAGTTGACCACGATGTCACAAGAGTCTTCGTCAAGTCCGTTGGTAGGCTCGTCGAGTACCAGGATATCGGGGTTCATCGACACGATGGCAGCCAGCGCAACGCGCTTCTTTTGCCCGCCCGAAAGCTGATAAGGCGAGGCATCGACCAGATCGGCCACCTGGAACAGCTCCATGGCATCGCGGACGCGGCGCTCGAGCTCGTCTGCCGGCAGCCCCATTTGAGCCGGGCCAAACGCAACTTCCTCGCCGACCGTGGCACAAAAGAGCTGCGCATCGGCGTTTTGGAACACAAAGCCCACGCGCTGATGGAACCGCTGGGCCGTCGCAGAATCCTTGAGATATGCCGCATCGACCGCATGCCCGTCAAACAGATACGTGCCCGCGTCCGCGAGCTCAAGGCCGTTGATAAGGCGCATGATCGTCGTCTTGCCGCAGCCGTTGGGACCCAGCAGGGCAACGAGCTCCCCACGGCCCACCTGCAGCGAAACGCCATCGACCACCGTATGGCCCGCATAGGAAAACACCACGTCGCGAAACTCGATGAGCGGCGTTGTCTCGGCGCCAGCAGCACCGCTCGCGCCCATCGCGTCATTCGTATCGTTTACCAAAACGTCGCCCTTCCCTATTCACATCGACGGATCGACCGCCCGCGCTACAGCACCGCGCACAACACGGCGAGCAGCACCACAACGGCCGCATAAACCGCATCGCGCCAGCCAAAAGAGCTGCGAGCGGGCGCCGGATACGCGCCGGCAAAGCCGCGGCAAAGCATAGCCTCGTCCATCGCGCGGCTGCATTCCATCGCCTTGATAAAGGTCATGCCCATGATACCCGCGATCGAATCCGTACGCGAAAATCCCTCAGGCGCACGGCCAACGCTGCGCAGCATGACCGATTCGCACAGATTGTGCGCCGTGCGACCCAGCACCTCGATGTGCTTGAGCGCCATATCAAACGTAAAGATAACTTCGTCGGGTAGATGCAGCATCTTGAGCGCCGACGACATGCGGCTCCACGTGAGGGTCCACGAAACGCCCAGCACCAGCGACACGTTAATGAACGTTTTGAGTGCAATCTTGAGCATGGCACCCGTGGCAGAAGCGCCCAGCAGCAGGGCAGGCAGTGCCAGAACCACGGCAAACCCTGCAGCAGCCAACGCCGGCATAAAGGTAGCGCCCAGCCCGCGTACGGGGCGCACCGCGACCAGCACCAACGCGATCGCCGCCATCAACATGAGGTACAGCGGGCTCTGCGTCAGACACACGCACAGAACGCAGACGAGCATCCCCACCAAACGCACCGGCGCCGAAACGGAAGAAAGGGCGCGGTCGATCATCGACCCGCCCTCGTGTGCGCCGCCGCCCAGGCGAACCCGCTCAAGCAGGCTCGCCAGGTGCAGGACGTTCTGTTGCATTACGCGATGCCGAGCCCCCACGGGCTCATATCGCTCCTCGGCCGCAAGCCAACTAGGCAGCTCGGCTATTGCCATGAGCACCGCTTTCCTTAACCGTCAGCGAGATCAGACGGAATGCGATGGTGAGCACCGCCACGCCAATCACACCGGAAAGGATATACATGGCAGCCTGACCGGCAAAGCCAAGGCCTTGCTCCTCGGAATAGGCCTGCAGATAATCGCCCGTGGGGAGCGCGTCGGCAAAGGTCGGGGTGTCGAGACCGACCGAAGCCTGCAGGCTGTCGTCGCCAGCCTCCTGAACGGCGGTCACGGCGCCCTCGGCGTCCCACTCACCCCAGGCGTCACCCGTGGCCAGCAGGCCCAGCGGCGTGGCCACGACAAGCACGGCAACCAAGATGAGCGTGGGGACCAGCGAGGTCTTCTTGGCAGCAGCGCCCTCGGTAGCAAGCTGGCCATCGACGGCCTCGGGTCCGACGATAATGCTCGGTGCCGTCTTCTTAATGAAACCGTAGATCGCAGCCGTCGCCACGCCCTCGACGACACCGGCGACCAGCATATGCGGGATCAACATGGCCGGAATAGCTACGGACAGCGGGAAGGGGCAGTACAGCGGCGCGCCCGAAGCGTTGGTAAAGAGCATCGGCTGAATACCAAACTCGATTGCCGCGCACAGGGCCGCCAGGCACAGACCGACCCAGCCGCTTACGATTGCCGAAACCGAGGTGCCCCAGCTCTTGTCGTGCAAACGGCTGTTGAGCGCACGGAACACGATAGCAGCGGCAAGCGGCAGCACAAAGGCCATGTTAAAGCAGTTGGCGCCAAACGACAGAACGCCGCCGTCGCCAAACAGCAGCGCCTGCAGCGCCAGCGCGACCGAGACAGCGATAGCCGCGGCCTCCGGGCCCAGCAACAGCGCAATGAGCGCGCCGCCGACGGCGTGACCCGTGGTACCGCCGGGCAGCGGCACGTTGAACATCATGAGCAGGAAGGAGAACGCGGCGCAGATGCCCAGGAAAGCCATATGCTCGCGATCGAGCGTGGCGCGCACCTTCTTGATGCAGTGGACCCAAACGGGCACCATCGCCACCGCCAGCACGGCATCCGTCTGCGGGGACAGATAATTATCTGGAATGTGCATGTACGCCTCCCGGTTATCGGCGCACGGAATTGCAACGCCGCTTAAATCACCTTGTCAGTGTTACGTATTGTTAGATTCGTAACACGCCGCGGGCTATCATAGCAAAACGGCGCACTGCCGACAAAGCAGCACGCCGTTATGTAATGCGCGTGTCATATATGCAGGCTCAGCGGTGCCTTATGTCGAGCACCGCGGTCACGCAGGGTCCCACAGCAACTGTGGAGGGGTCCCGTGCTCCCAGCGCAGGACCTAGCCGCGGACCTCGCCGTTTACGCCCTTGCACACCTTGGTGACGATCTTCTGGTGCGCCTTCTCGACCTCTTCGCTGGTGAGCGTGTGGTCGTCGGAGCGATACGTAAGCGCAAAGGCCATGGATTTCTTGCCCTTGCCGATGCGGACCGGATCGCGGTAGACGTCGAACAGACGCACACCCTCGAGCAATTTGCCGCCGGCACTGGTAATGCGGCGCTCAAGATCCTCGCAGGTCACGGAGTTATCGACCACGATAGCCAGGTCGTGCTCAACAGCCGGATACTGCGAGAACTCGCGGTAGTTCTCCTGGTTGCGGGCGCCCTTGATCAGCTTGTCCAGGTCGAGCTCAAAGGCAACGACAACCTCGCCGATGCCCATCGCCTCGCGCGCCTCGGGGTGAATCTCGCCGACCCAGCCCAGCACGGTGCCGCCGGACAGGACCTCGGCGGCGCGACCCGGCTGCAGGAAGGCATAGCCCTCGCCCTCGACAGGACGGAAGCGAACCTTCTCAATGCGCAGCTGGGCGAGCAGCTCCTCGACGATGCCCTTGCCAAAGAAGAAACGCAGCTTACGGTACTTCATGGTCCAAGACTGCTCGCTCCACTGGCCCGAGAGCACACCCGCCACGGACTTGGTCTCCTTGGGCAGGCTGGCGTTCTCGCGGCCGTGGAACAGGCTGCCGACCTCGTACAGGTGCACGTTGGGCGTGCCGTGGGCCTCGTTATAGGCCACAGACTGCAGCAGGCCCGGCAGCAGCGAGCGGCGCATCTCGGTCTGCTCGGCCACCAGCGGGTTCATGAGCACCACGGGGCAGCCGCGGCCCTCGGTGGACATGCCGATCTTCTCCAGGTCGCCCGGGGCGGCAAAGCCAAAGGTCGTGGTCTCGTTGAGGCCACAGGCGCGCAGGATCTCGCCGACCTTGCGGGTAAGCTTCTGCTCGCGCGTCAGACCGCCGATGTGGTTCTTGGCAGCCGGGATGGTCGCCGTCACACGGCCCATGCCCCACAGGCGCAGGACCTCCTCGATCAGGTCAATCTCGCGCGGCAGGTCGGGACGGAAGCTCGGCGGGGTGACCATAAAGTCCTCGCCGTCGCGCTCGACGGTGCAGCCCAGGCGGGTGAGTGAGCGCTCGATAAAGTCGGGCTCGATGTCGGCGCCGCAGATGGCGTGCACGCGGGCCAAGCGCAGCTTGATGCTATCGATGGTCTTGGGCGCGGGGAACACGTCGACATAGCCGGGAGCGACCTCGCCGCCGGCGATCTCCTCGATGAGCGCGCAGGCAACGTTGGCGACATCCACGCAGCCGGTCTCATCGACCTGACGCTCAAAGCGAATGGAGGCATCGGAGATCAGCGACAGGTCGCGGCTGGTGTGCGAGGTGCGACCGGCGTTGAAGCAGGCGCTCTCGACCATCACGTCGACGGTGTCGTCCTCGATCTCGGAATCCATGCCGCCCATAACGCCGGCCAGTGCCACGGGACGCTCGCCGTCGGTAATGAGGCCCATGCCGGCGTCGAGCGTGCGCTCCTCGCCGTCGAGGGTCGTAAACTTCTCGTCCTGTTGGGCGGCGCGAACCACCACGCGACGCCTGCCATCGCGCTCGGCAAAGGTGTCCAGGTCAAAGGCGTGCAGCGGCTGACCGGTGAGCATCATCACATAGTTGGTGATGTCGACGATGTTGTTGTGCGGACGCACGCCCAGGGCGTTGAGGCGCTTGACCATCCAGTCGGGCGAGGGGCCGACCTTCACGTTGCGCACGATGCGGGCGACGTAGCGGTCGCACAGGCCCTCGTCGGCGATCTCGACCGAAAGCTCGTCGTCGGTCGCGCGGCCGGTCTCGGCCTTGATGGCGGGCAGCTCAACGTGGAAATCGCGGTCGAAGACGGCGCCGGTCTCGCGAGCCATGCCGATCATGGACAGGCAATCGGGACGGTTGGGCGTGATCTCGCAGTCGAGCACGGTGTCGCTCGAGCCCACGTACTCGGCAAACGGCATACCGCAGGGCGTGTCCTCGGGCAGAATCATGATGCCGGAGTGGTCGCCGCCCAGGCCGAGCTCGCGCGCAGAGCAGTTCATGCCCATGGACACGACGCCGCGAAGCTTACTCTTCTTGATCTTGACGTCGCCGGGAAGCACGGCGCCGATCATGGCCGTGACGATGTGATCGCCGGCCTCGAAGTTCTGCGCGCCGCAGACAATCTGCAGCGGGGCGGGGTTGCCGTCGGCGTCGAGGTTCTTGTCACCCACGTCGACCGAGCACACATACATATGGTCGCTATCGGGGTGCGGGGTCTTGGTGAGCACCTTGGCGGTCACCACGTGGTCGAAGGACTCGCCCACGGTGTCGATCGCCTCGACCTCGGTGCCGGTACGGATATATTCGTCCGAAAGGGTCTTGGGATCCTCCGGAATATCGATCATGGTCTTGAGCCAGTCGTAAGAAACACGCATCTAGCTCTCCTTTCATACTGAAAGCCTGCGAAGAGATGCAGGTGGAAACTTCAACTTTGTGAACATTCCTTACAAAGCGAGGGTTGTCCAAGTGCGGCAGATCGGCCCGAAAGAGGAGCGCCGCGTACTTTGGTACGCAAGCGACGAATGAGCGCCGAGGTGCCGTGCTTGGGCAAGCCGCAGCCTAGAACTGATTCAAGAAACGCATATCGCCTGTCATGAGAGTTCTGAGGTCGGGCAGGTCGTAGCGCAGGGCCGCGACGCGCTCGGCGCCAATGCCAAAGGCGAAGCCGGTGTACTTCTCGGGATCGATGCCGCAGTTGATAAGGACGTTGGGGTCGACCATGCCGCAGCCCAAGATCTCAATCCAGCCGCTGTGCTTGCAGAAGTTGCAGCCCTTGCCGCCGCACACGTGGCAGCTCACGTCCACCTCGCAGCTCGGCTCGGTGAAGGGGAAGAAGTGCGGACGGTAGCGCGTCTTGCGGTCCTCGCCAAACATGCACTTAACAAAGTAGTCGAGCGTACCCTTAAGGTCGCCAAAGGTGATGCCCTCGTCGACGACCAGGCCCTCGATCTGGTTGAACTGCGGCAGGTGGCAGGCGTCGGCCGTGTCGGGACGATAGACGGTGCCCGGGCAGATCATGTAGATGGGCGGCTTCTGCGACTCCATGGTGTGGATCTGCACGCCCGAGGTCTGGGTGCGCAGCAGCACATCGGACTCACCGTGGGCGTGAGCCTCAGGGTGCGCGACGCTGCCGGGGTTGTTGTCGACCACATAGAAGGTATCGCGGGCCGAGCGGCTCGGGTGATCCATGGGCGCGTTGAGCGCGGTGAAGTTGTAGTAGGAGGTATCGACCATGGGGCCGGACTCGACGGTGTAGCCGATGCCGCAGAAGATGTCCTCGGCCTCCTCGATGATCTGCTTGATCAGGTGCTGGTGGCCGATCTGCGGACGGATGCCCGGCAGCGTGATGTCGACGGCCTCGTGCTCGAGTGCGTGCTTGAGGGCGGCGGCCTTCATCTCGGTGGTGCGCTCGTCGAGCATGCCCTCGATCAGCTGGCGCATCTCGTTGGCGCGCTTGCCCATCATGGGACGATCCTCGGGGGCGAGCTTGCCCATCATGCGCATCAGGCCGGTGATGCGGCCCTTGCGGCCGAGCAGCTCAACGCGCGCGGCCTCGAGCTTTGCGGCGTCGTCGGCGCCTGCAACGAGCTCCTTGGCCTCTTCCTCGAGTTTGACCAGATCATCAATCAGACTCATGTCTTCCCTTTCGTCTCTCGCGCTCCCCGCTTGCCGAGGCGGCTGCCGCCGCCTGACATTGCGAAAACGCGGCCCGGTTCGGTAACAAAAAACCGCCCTCGGGCATGTGCATTGCCCAAGGACGGTTGAATTCCGCGGTACCACCTTGTTTGACCCGACGGATGTCTGGCCCGCCGCGCCCACTCTTTGCCCCTTGTCGCGAGGCTCACGGCTTCCCTACTGGGGACATCGCCGCCGCTGGCCGCGCGCCCGTTGAGGTCGCTGCTCGGGAGTGAACGCTTGGCCCTTGCCACCGCAGGAAGGCTTGCAGCCCATGACCTTCCCTCTCTTGCCGGCGACGCGGCGGGCAAAACCCTCTCCGTCAACGCATTGGGCTACAGGATACCACATTGTTTGGGTGTATCGCCGCGTTCCGTTTTGTTCGTGCTGGGTACAAGGCAGGTAGCTGTGCAAACTGGCCGTGCGCCCATCCGTGGCGCTCGGCTCGCGAGATCAAGGATATGGTATGGGTAAGAAGCACGATAAGAAGGCCAAGCCCGCAGTGGGCAAGACGCCCAAAGGCATGAAGGTCGATAAGGCCGTCAAAAAATTCCGCAAGCTCGAGGGCAAGCTGTGGACCCGCGAGTACCTGCTCAAGATTGCCGAGTTTGACGGCGCGACCATTGCCCCCGCCAACGGCGCCGCAGCGCGCGCCGACGCCATGGGCACCCTTGCCGGCGAGCACCATAAGCTCCTGACCAGCAAAAAGTCTGTCGAACTTGTGCACTCGCTGGCACGCGAGACCGTCGCCGGCGGCAAGATCGACGACCCGCAGCTGCTCGACGAGATCCGCGTGCTCGGCCGCGACCAGCGCGAAGCGAGCGTCATCCCCACCGAGGAGGCCGAGGCCTGGACCAGGCTCACCTGCGAGGCCGACGCCGTGTGGCACAAGGCCAAGACGGCCAATGACTGGGCGAGCTTTGAGCCCTATGTGGATAGAATCGTCGCCCAACTTAAGCATCAGGCCGAGCTCATGGACCCCAAGCGCGACCCATACGATGTTTGGCTCAACCAGTACGAGCGCGGCCTTTCCGCCAAGAGCTTCGATGCGTTTTGCGATGAGGTCAAGGCGACGGTCGTGCCACTCGTGCACGCCATCGGCGAGCGCGGCCAGCAGCCCGCTGCCGACTTTTTGCACGCTCGCGTGCCCGAGGCCGTCCAGCGTGCCATGAGCTTCGACCTTATGAAGCTCGTCGGCCTGGACCTGAACGACACCACGCTTGCCTTTACCGAGCACCCGTTTAGCGAGGGCTTTGCCGTGGGCGACGCGCGCATCGCGACGCACATCTACGAGGACGACTGCATCTCCAACGTCTACAGCATCATCCACGAGGCGGGCCACGCCATGTACGAGCTGGGCGTCAATCCTGCCTATGCGCGCACCTGCCTGGAGGGCGGCACCTCCATGGGCATCCACGAGAGCCAGAGCCGCTTTTTCGAGAACACCGTGGGTCGCAGCCGCGCCTTTATGGGCCCGCTGCTCGAGGTACTGCGCCGTCACGCGCCCGAGGTCTACGGCGACGTCGACGAGGACACGCTCTACCGCGCCGTGAACATCGCGCAGCCGTCGTTGATCCGCACCGAGGCGGACGAGCTCACCTATCCGCTGCACGTTATGGTGCGTTACGAGATCGAGCGCATGTTGTTTGCCGGCGAGGCCACGGCCAAGGACATCCCCACGCTTTGGAATCGCTTTATGGATGAGTACCTGGGCATTCCCGTTCCCGACGACACGCACGGCTGCCTGCAGGATACGCACTGGAGCGGTGGCTCGTTTGGCTACTTCCCCACCTATGCGCTGGGCAGCGCCTACGACGCCATGTTCGTGCCGGCCATGTGCCGCGACGGCGTCGACCTTACCGGTGCCTGCGCGAGCGGCGATTTGGCGCCCGTCCGTGCCTGGCTGGGCGAGCACATTTGGCAGTGGGGCCGCGCCAAGGACGCGCCGGAACTCATCAAGGGCGCCTGCGGCATGGACTTTGATGCCCGTTACTACTGCAGCTACCTGCAGGACAAGTTCACCACGCTGTACGAGCTGTAAAGCTTAAGCAACACGCCAACGCAAAGGGGGCGCCGCAGGATCTATCCGCGGCGCCCCCTTTTCACCTAGTCATTGGGGACGTTCTTTAATGACTAGTCGTTTGGGACACTCTTTGCTAGCCAGAGGCGCGGATGACAAAGAGTGTCCCCGGTGGCTAGTCGTTTAAGAACGTCCCCAACGACTAGGTTGACGCCGATGCCTTGGCAACGTCAGGTTGCCGCTTGGGGCCGTTTGTAGCGCCGAGCCGTTACGCGGTTTAGTAGAACCGCGTAACTACAGAGCCTCAAGCGCGTTGGCGATGCGCTTCATGGCGGCATCGGCGGATGCTTGGTCGGGCGCCTCGGCCAGCACGCGGATAACCGACTCGGTTCCGCTCTTGCGCACGAGCACGCGGCCCTCGCCCGCCAGCGACGCCTCGGCCTCGGCGATGGCGTTCTGTACGCCCATGTTCTCGAGCGCGGCATCCTTGTCGGCCACGCGCACGGCAACCTGCGCCTGCGGCAGCAGCTTGCACGGAGCCGTGAGTTGCGAGAGCGTCTCGCGCTCGGCGCGAATCACTTCCATCACACGCAGCGAGGTCATAATGCCGTCGCC
>CALKBB010000019.1 GCA_937989795.1 uncultured Collinsella sp.
ACCCGAGCAGTACGGTTTTGGCCAGACGAGCGTGCGAAGCGATGTCTATGCGCTCGGTGCCCTGCTGTTCTTTTGTCTGACGGGGGCCGACCCCAAGCCGGGCCGGGACATGCGCGAGCAATGCGAGGCATGTGACGTTCCCGTCCCGTTTGCCGATGTTATTTGCATGGCGATGGCGCTCGATCCGGACAAGCGCTTTGCAAGCGCGAAGGCGCTAGGGCACGCTGCACGCGCATCGTATGCGTTGTCCACACCGACGCCATCGTCCGCGCCGAATGTTGCTTCCTTCCAAGAGCCTCCAGAGCGGCGAGTTGTGTGCCCTTCGCCCGTGCTCCCCACAGATCAGTCTCAGGGTGGATTGCCGTTGGTGCCTGAGCGCCCGAATTTACTCTCCCACATTCCCGACACCGTTGGGCGCATTTGGAACGCATTCGTCTATCTTTCGCTACTTGTTTTCTTTGCCGGAAGCCATTTTGCCGTTTTTCATCCCACAGGCGCCAACCAAAACTACCCGATGTGGTTTCTCGCGATTGAGTATTTTGTCTTCGTCGACGGTTTCGTAGCGCTCATTCATTTTGTAATGCTCGATAAACGCCGCCTTCGCCGGCGGTTTGAGCTACTCGATAGATATCGCGGTAAAAAGCTTGCAAAGCTCTGTTTCAAGGCTATGGGTGTGCTCTTGTTGGCAATGATTATCATTGTTGCCATCGCAAACGCGACGGGCGTCGTCGATGCCTCCGTCGCGTAAAAGAAAAAGGGCCCCGATTGGGGCCCTTTGACGTTGATCTTAGATGCGGTTCATCTGGGTTGCAACCTTGTTGTACCAGTCCTGCCACGTGGGCGGGCAGTACTTTTTGGCGGCTGCCGGGGTAAGCGTGGAGCCATAGTTGGCGCCCAGGTAGGCGACGTGGGCAGAGACGCCCTCGCTCCAGCTACCAAAGCTCCGCCAGCCGCCGCCACGGGCGCTCCAGCCCCAGGCGTTATAGGAGCCGGCACAATAGAGGCCCTTGCTGCTCTCGACGCAGGCGATGGCAGGGGACCAACGGGGGTCAACACCGGTGTTCCAGGCTGCCACGGCAAAGTTATAACCCTGGCCTGCCATGGGGGAGCCGGCGAGGTAGTTGTCAATGCGACTCGTCCACTCGTTGATAAACGAGTCGTAATCTGAGTTGCCGGTATTGGAGTTGTTCACCGTGGTGTCGATGGTGGCGTTGGCGTTGTTGGCCTGGCTGTTGGAGTTGTTGCCGCTTACGCCCTCGCCCGAGAGCTTCTCGGCGGCAGCGGCCTTGTCTGCCTCGAGCTTGGCCAGCTCGGCGGCATTTTCCTGCTCGGCTTTTGCCTGGGCTTCGCTGCGAAGCTGCTGGGCCTGTGCCAGTGCATCTTCGGCGGTTTTCTGCTCGGTCTCGAGTTGGGATTTAGCCTGTTCAAGCTCGGTCTTGTTCTGCTCGAGCTCGGTCTGCATCTTGTTGAGCTCTTCGATCTCATCGACGCTTGAGCTCGCGATCTGGTTGGTGTACCTGCAGGTGGTGATGAACTCGCCAAGGCTCTGTGCGTTGACCAGGAAGCTCACGATGGGGTTGGTGCCCTTCTGGTACTTATACAGATCGCGCATGGCGGAGCTTGCCTTTGCCTGCTGATCGGGAAGCTCGGCTTCGATTTGCTCGATGCTTGCCTCGTTGGTGTCGATTTGCTTTTGCAGATCCTCGAGCTTGGTGCGGGCCTCGTTGTAGGCGCTCGTGGCGGCTTGGATCTTCTGCTGGGCGGCGGGAAGCTGA
>CALKBB010000020.1 GCA_937989795.1 uncultured Collinsella sp.
GCCGGGCACCGACCCCACGGCGTGCATGGATGCGGCGCGCGCGGTGTGTCCCGAGGCAGCGTCGCTTGTCAGCGCCGGGCGCATTTCGTCGACGAGCAAGCACCCCACCGAGACGAACATCGTGTTTATGCTCGATACGCTCGAGCTCTACACCATCAAGCGCCGCATGCGCGCCGCACAGGCCAAGCTTCGCCAGGACCGGTCGCTCGACGATGAGGCGCGCCGTGTGCTGACGATGCAGGCGATGCAAGATTCTCAGCGCCAGCGCGAGCTCCAAAAGTCGATCGGCGGCGTGGCAGATCCGTTTCGTTTGATTGGTTTGGAGACAGCGGGCGCCGACCAAGCCTAGATGTTGTGGTCAACCAGCGTATTTGCGCCTATATCCAGTCTGAATTTTGGGTATAGACGTCAATGTGTGTGCTAAAGTAATGAGTCCTGTGGACTATGAAGGGAGAATCTGTGCCAAAAAAGAGTGAGAGCACGGGTACTGGGCTGGAATCCTACGTTGCAAAGCTCATGGGCAACGGCTCAAACAGGACTTCGGTAACCGAGGACGAGATTCAGGTCGCCCTGAAGGATATCGATGTTTCTGACGAGCAGCTCACTGCGGTGTATTCCGCGCTGCGCAACAGCGGCATCCAGATTATCTCCGCGAGCGGAAACGACGACGCCCCCATAGACGTCGACGATGACGATAACGATAGCAATACCGACGATTTCGATGACGACGAGCACGATTCCGGCTCGCTCGACGATCACGAGCTCAAGATGGCCCGTCAGGCCGACGCCGAGATGGGTTCTTCCAAGAGCAAGAAGAAGCGCACCGTGCGCACGTCCCGTTCGCGTTCGCGCGTGCGCGGCATCGATGCCTCCACGGTAATGCTGACCGGCGACCCGGTTCGTATGTACCTTAAGGAGATCGGTAAGGTCGACCTGCTGACCGCCTCCGAAGAGGTCGATCTGGCCATGAAGATCGAGGCCGGTCTCGAGGCCACCGAGAAGCTCGAGGCTGCCGAGGCGGGCGAGATCGAGCTCACCCGCGCCGAGATGCGTCGCCTGACCCGTATCGAGAACGTCGGCCTCGAGGCCAAGCAGGCGCTCATCAGCGCCAACCTGCGCCTGGTCGTCTCCATCGCCAAGCGCTATGTCGGTCGCGGCATGCTGTTCCTGGACCTGATCCAGGAGGGCAACCTCGGTTTGATCCGCGCCGTCGAGAAGTTCGACTACCAGAAAGGCTTTAAGTTCTCCACGTACGCCACGTGGTGGATCCGTCAGGCCATCACGCGTGCTATCGCCGACCAGGCCCGTACCATCCGTATTCCCGTGCACATGGTCGAGACCATCAACAAGCTCGTCCGCGTGCAGCGCCAGCTTCTCCAGGACCTGGGTCGCGACCCGACCCCCGAGGAGATCGGTGCCGAGATGGACATGAGTGCCGACCGCGTCCGCGAGATCCAGAAGATCTCGCAGGAGCCCGTGTCTCTCGAGACCCCTATCGGCGAGGAAGAGGATTCCCAGCTGGGAGACTTCATCGAGGACTCCCAGGCTATCGTTCCGCCCGATGCCGCCAGCTTCTCCATGCTGCAGGAGCAGCTCACCCAGGTGCTCGACTCGCTTGCCGATCGTGAGCGCAAGGTTATCGAGCTGCGCTTTGGCCTTGTCGACGGACATCCCCGCACGCTCGAGGAAGTCGGCCGCGAGTTTGGCGTCACGCGCGAGCGCATCCGCCAGATCGAGTCCAAGACCCTGGCCAAGCTCCGCCATCCCAGCCGTAGCAGCAAGCTCAAAGACTATATCGAGAGCTAGTCAAGCAAGAGGCGCCCTCAAGCACATCCGCTTGGGGGCGCTTTCATGTAGTCGTTGGGGACGCCCCCAATGACTAGGTCGGAAAAATTCTTAAAAAAGTTCTTGCCCTGAGCTGATTCGTCCGTATAATTAACTTCGTTGCTTGAGAGCACGCACCTATTCCTCGGTAGCTCAATGGTAGAGCACGCGGCTGTTAACCGCGCTGTTGTAGGTTCGAGTCCTACCCGGGGAGCCAGGTTGTAAAACCCGTCGCTTATGCGGCGGGTTTTTTCATGCCGCGATCGCCTGGCGCGAACGTTACCGTATCAACATTTCGTGTCGAGGATGTAATCCCGTGACCCACCACCTCAACATGGCGCGGTCGTTGTAGAATATTGCAATGATTGCTCCCACGAGATGGTGCCGTGAGCACCAGATAAGGAGATTCTTGTGTCTGAGACCATTAACGGCAGCCTGAGCGTCTCGAACGACGTTATTGCCGATATTGCCGGTTATGCCGCGATGACGTGCTATGGCGTCGTCGGTATGGCCGAACAGCTCCAGGGCGCCGAGAGCGTGCGCCTGCTTGCCGGTCAGCGCCTCCGCAAGGGCGTGCTTGTCTCCGCCGACGAGAACGGCCTTACGGTCGATCTTCACGTCGTGCTCGAGAACGGCGTCAACATGAAGTCCGTCTGCCACAATCTTTCGAGCTCCGTTGCCTTCACCCTGCAGGAGATCGCCCAGATCGATCCCGCCAGCCTTAAGATCGGCATCCATATCGACGCGCTCAAGAGCCGTCTGAACTAGCATCCGAAAACGGAGATTCAAATACCCATGATTGCAAAGACCATTCGCACCTGTTTTCCGATCGCTGCGGCTGCCGTTTCCGACAAGACCGAGGAGATCAACAAGCTCAACGTCTTCCCCGGACCCGACGGCGACACCGGCACCAACATGTCGCTCACGCTCGCCTCGGTGACCAAGGAGCTTTCCGCCCTTCCCGCCGATGCCGACATGGAGGCCATCGCAGGCGCCATCACGCACGGCTCCCTGATGGGTGCCCGCGGCAACTCCGGCGTCATCACCTCGCAGATCCTGCGCGGTGTTGCCGAGGGTCTCGTTTCTGCCGATGAGCCCATCACGTCCGCCAACATCGCCTTCGCCTTCCGTCGCGCCGTCAAGGTCGCCTTCCAGGCTGTCCGCAAGCCCATCGAGGGCACGATCCTCACGGTCCTGCGCGATGTCTCGACCAAGGCCGACGAGTGCGAAAAGAAGAAGTTCTCGGCCGAGGACGCGCTCGATGCTATCGTCGTCGAGGCCTACCAGTCCGTCGCCCGCACGCCCGACTTGCTGTCCGTCCTCAAAGAGAACGGCGTGGTCGACTCAGGCGCCTTCGGCTTTGCCATCTTCCTTGAGAACTTTGTTGCCGCCGCGCTTGGCCGCAGCACCGTTGTCGAGGATTTTTCCGCCACGTTTGATTCCGCTGGCTCTGCCCGCGACGCGGCCCTTGGTCGCGTTGAGATCGAGGCCAACGACGACTGGGAGGGCTCGGAGTTCCGCTACTGCAACGAGTTCCTGTTTAAGGCCGACGCCCCGTTTGACGAGGACGAGTGCCTTAAGTTCCTAGGTTCCATGGGCGACTGTGAGCTGCTCGTGGGCGCCTATCCCGACTACAAGATCCATGTGCACTCCAACACCCCCAACCTGGTGCTCGAGCACATGCTGCAGCTCGGTCAGATCTATGAGGTCTTTATCCACAACATGGAGATGGAGGCCCATGACCGTACTGCTAAGATCCACGAAGACCAGGAAAAGGCCGCCGAGCCCGACAAG
>CALKBB010000021.1 GCA_937989795.1 uncultured Collinsella sp.
ATCAAGCGTCGTCGCGAATGCTGTTCGTGCAATTATCGTTTTACGACGTTCGAGCGCTGCGAAGATCCCATCGAGGTCATTAAATCCGACGGTTCAAAGCAGCGGTTCGATCGCAACAAGCTGCTGGTCGGCCTGATGCGCGCCACGATTAAGCGTGATATCGACACGAAAAAGCTCAACGAGATCATCGATGATATCGAGGTGGAGCTGCGTTCGCGTACGCTGACGGCTGTAACGTCCCACGAACTGGGCGATATGGTGCTCAAGCGCTTGGCCAAGATCGACAAGGTGGCCTACATTCGATTTGCCTCGGTCTATCGCGATTTCAAAGACGTCGACGAGTTTTTGCAAGAGCTCGACAAGCTAAGGTGATTTTATGTCCAACATTACCGTTAACATTAAGCGTCTCGACCCCACGGTCGAGCTTCCCAAATACGCACATCCCACGGATGCCGGCTTGGATTTGCGCTCAAACGAGGACTGCGTCCTGAAGCCCTTTGAGCGCCGATTGGTCTCCACTGGCTTGGCTATTGCACTGCCCGATGGCTATGCTGGCTTTGTCCAGCCCCGCAGCGGCCTAGCCATTAAGCAGGGCCTGTCTATAGTCAATACGCCGGGCCTCATCGACGCCCACTACCGAGGAGAACTCAAGGTTATCCTCATTAACCTGGATCCCTCCAACAACATCCAAATCAACAAAGGCGACCGCATAGCCCAACTTGTCATCCAAGAAGTCCCCACGGTCAACCTCGTAGAAGTAGACGAACTAGACGAAACCGACCGAGGAGCCGGCGGTTTCGGTTCTAGCGGCGTATTGTAATGTCCGCTCTCCCGTGGGAGGCCCCTATATATCATTCCATGCTCAAACATTCTCGCTTCGCTTCGCTCGCTGCGAAACTGCGCGTGGAACGATATAGGTAAGCCCCGGGCGGGCGGCTACTCGCTTGAAACAATATTTACTTTTCTAGTAAGCCGATGCGATAAAGGGACATCTTCATTGTCGCATCGGCTTTCTATATCTATATTTTCTGGTTTCGCCTTTGCAGGTTCTATTGGAAGGGAATCTGGTGTAACTGCTAGCACGTAAACGTAGCTGCTCAGCGGGAGCCGCCCATATATCGTTCCACGCGCAGTTTCGCAGCGCA
>CALKBB010000022.1 GCA_937989795.1 uncultured Collinsella sp.
CCGCTGCCGTCTACGGTGGCGCGGCGACGGCTCCGGTTGCCCCCGCGCACGAGGGAACGCTGCCGCTCGTTGACGGCGCCGGCGAAGACCCGGCCGCCACGGTGGCCATGCCGGCCGTGCCGCAGGAGTAGGCTCACTCGCTTATCACCATCATGTACCTGCGCCTTTACCGTACGCAGATGAGCAAGACGGCAAGCGCTGTGCTGCGGGTATAATGGACAGCATTCAAACGGTGGGCGCCGAGGTGCCCGCAGGAGAGGAATGAACATGGGTAAGACTTTCAACTTTATCTCGGGTGCGCTCTTCGGTGCTGCCGCCGGCGCCATCATCGGCGTCGCCCTGGCTCCGCGCTCGGGCGCCGAGACCCGCGCCATGGCTGCCGATATCGCCAACGACGCCTGGGATAACATGCGCGACACCTACGAGCACGGTGCCGAGGAGGCCCGCGCCGCGGTCAACGATTTTGGCCCGATGGTCGACGCCAAGACCGATGACCTGCGTGCCAAGGTTGACCTTGCCCGCGAGCGCATGGACCAGCTGCGCGAGCAGCTCAACGACGCCATCTCGGGCGGTAACGTGACGCCCGCTGCCGATGTCGTGGTCGAGAACGCCGTCGAGGCCGACACCGAGGCCGCGGAGCCTTCGACCGAGGCATAATGCGCGCCGGGGATTTTGTCGGCGCCAAGATCTATCGCAAGCCTACCGAGGATAAGCGCACCAAAAAAGACGGCACGCCGCGCAGCCCTAAAAAGCTCGG
Organism: uncultured Collinsella sp.; assembly: GCA_937989795.1. Lineage (GTDB taxonomy): Bacteria > Actinomycetota > Coriobacteriia > Coriobacteriales > Coriobacteriaceae > Collinsella. Next base: position 758 of record CALKBB010000022.1, read on the forward strand.
CAAGATTCACTTTCCGGTCTTTACCCCGGGCGGCACGCGCGTGGTGGGCTTTATGGTTCGCCAGTCCGATATCGCGGGCATGATCGAGCGCCCTGACCGATTTGTGGCGCTCGATGCCATTGGCGTCTACGAGGGCGCCATCGCGGTTGACGACGTCAAGGGCACCTACGATGCCGCTGCGGCCAAGCGCCTCGACATCAACCTGGACGATTGCATTATCTGGGTTGGCATGGACGTGCGCACGGAGTCGGGCGATGTCGTGGGCTATTGCTCGGATGTGGAGTTCAAGCCGCGTTCGGGTGTCGTGCAGACGTTCTACGTGACCGCTGGTGCTGCTTCGAGTGTGCTGGTGGGCGACACGCAGATGCCGCCGACGATGCTGCGCGGCTATGCGGACGGCGCGATGATCGTTTCGGACGAGGTCAAGTCGCTCGGGTATTCGGGCGGTGCCGCTGCAAAGGCTGCCGAGGCAAGCGTCGCGGTGGGCGATAAGGTCAAGAAGGGCGCCAAGGTGCTCGATGACAAGGGTTCGGTCGCCGTGGACAAGGGCAGCCGCGCGCTGGGCAAGCAGCTCGGCAAGACGCGCGGTATGTTCAAGGCCTTTAAGGACGAATATCAAAAGGCGAGCGGGGGCTCGTCGAAAGCTAGCAAATAGCGACGTACCAAATGACGGGAGACAAGCCGGAGACCTGTTGCTCCGGCTTGCTGCGTTTATGGGGGAGGGCACATGCGTCAAAACGGATCTAACTTAAACAGGCGCTCGGGTGCGCGTCCGACGGCGCGCCGCGACCTGGGGCAGCTGCCCGGCGGTCAGCGCAAGCGTCACCGTAAGCCCGGCGCGATGTATCTCAACCATAGCCGCGGCTTTAGCGACCGCAGCGCTCGCATCGGCAACAGCCGCACGCCCCGTCGTTCGTCTCGCCTGCCCTATGCGCTTATTGCCGTGGGTTGTGCGCTCGTGTTGTTTATCGCTGCCGTCGTGGGCTACGTCAACCGCAGCGTGGATGTCGTCCTCAATGGCCAGGAGACTGCGGTGCGCGTCGGCTCTACGCTGCAAAATCTCATCGACGACCAGGAGCTGGCCGATACCTACGATGCCGGGGACCTGCTGGCTGTTGACGACAGCGTGCTGACCCGCCATGGCGGCGAAAAGCTGTCGGTAAAGGTGGACGGCAAGCGCATAAAACAGGGCAAGTGGAAAAGCCGCGAGCTTACGGGCGGCGAGAAGGTGACGGTCAAGGACGGCCGCGACACGTATGAGAAGCACGAGGTCCAGGCGACGGTTATCGAGCCCAAGCTCAAGGTCGGGGGCACGGGTGCCATCGAGTACGTCAAGACGTGGGGCATCCAGGGCCGCTCCGAGGTGTGGGTCGGCGAGCAGTCGGGCAAGACGCAGGACCGTGGCGAGGTCGTGCCCGCCACCGATTGCGTGGTCGAGTGCGCGAGCGTGGCGCCCAAGGGCAACGAAAAGTACGTGGCGCTGACGTTTGATGAGGGCCCGAGCGGAGCGACCAAGCAGATCTTGCAGGTGCTCAAGGAAAAGGGTGTCACCGCGACGTTCTTCCTGTCGGGCGATGCGGCCGAGGCCTCGCCTGCCACGGCCAAGGCGATTGTCGATGCCGGGTGCGAAGTCGGCTCCAACAGCTACCGCGACGAGTCGCTCAAGGGTCAGGACCGCGACGCGGTGCGCGAGCAGATTTCGAAGGGCACCGAGGCGATCAAGTCCGCGACCGGCGTGAAGACGATGCTTTTGCGCGCTCCCTACGCAGCCTTTGACGAGCAAAACTGGATTGATGCGATGGACCTGGCGTCTGCCGTGGTCTCGTGGAATATCGATTCGGGCGACTGGCTGCTCAACGGTGCCGACGAGCAGGTCTCGACGGTGCTCGATTCGGTGACGCCGGGCAACATTGTGCTGCTGACCGACAGTGATGAATGTGCCGAGCAGACGCTCGTGGCGCTGCCGCAGATTATCGACGGGCTTATTGCCGACGGTTACAAAATCGTGACGTTGAGCGATCTGGTCAAGACGGACGCATCGCTGAGCAAAAAGCTCAACTCGCTGGCGAAGGTCACCATGCCCAAAAACGCCGTGTTCCCCCAGCTCGCCGAAGATGACGACACCACAGACTAGTTATTTAAGAACGTCCCCAATGACTATGTCACGGATGCGTCGGCGTTTGGTATGCCTGCGATGTTTGGAGCATAAATTTGGCGCCACGGCGCGATGCTGATGCTATAGTTACTGCGGATAACAAGGGTCAAGAGAAAGGTTGCAGGTGAAATCCAAACCTCGACCATACAGTCGATGACCCCATGCAGGTGCTTCTTGCGCATGCACGGGGTGTGAGCGCCGAGCGGCGTGCCGCCCGCGCATGCGTATACATATCTAAAAGTCCACGGACGGCGCGCCGGCATGGTCGCAGTCCGAAGGGATAATGATGGGGAGCACCAGTGAATTATCTGAGTGAGATGCTCAAACTGCCGGTTTTGGACGTCGATGGCGAAAAGCTCGGCGTTGTGAACGATTTTGGCATTGCTACCGGCGAAGTTTTTCCGCACGTGACGTCGCTCGCGTTCCGCGGCCCCGGCAAGACGCCGTTTATGATCAGCTGGCGCAAATGGGTCGACCGTATCGACGAGACGGGTGTACACCTTAAGTCGCCGGCCACCGAAATCCGTTTTTCGTACTTGCAGCCGACCGAACTCTTGCTTGCCCGCGACGTGCTTAACAAGCAGATCGTCGACACACAGGGCATGAAGGTCGTGCGCGTAAACGATATCAAGTTTTCCATGTCGGGCGAAAATCAGCTGCGCCTGCTGGGTGCCGAAGTTGGCGCCCGCGGTCTGCTGCGCGCGATCAGCCCCGCCCTTGAGCATGTCGTCGAGGGCTTTATGAAGCACCTGGGCAAACCGCTCGGCGAGGATATCATCGCCTGGTCCTACATGGACCTGCTCGATCGTTCGACTAAAAACATCCAGCTGTCGGTGTCGCACAAGACGCTCGGCGAGCTGCACCCCGCCGACATTGCCGACATTATCGAACAGCTCGACCCGCGCCTGCGTGCGCAGGTGTTCGCGCAGCTCGATACCGCCCAGGCCGCCGAGGCCATCTCGGAGTTCGATGACGACGAGCTTATGACCGAGATGCTCGAAGGCTTGTCCGATACGGACGCATCGTCGATGCTGGCCATGATGGACCCGGACGACGCCGCCGACCTGATCGACGAGCTCGATTACGAGAAGGCCGAGAAGCTCCTGCGCCTGATGGGCGTCAAGGAGGAGAAGGCGATTCGTAACCTGCTGGGCTATGAGGACAACACCGCCGGCCGCATCATGACCTCGGAGTTTGTCTCCCTGCCTGCCACGGCGACGGTCGGTGACGCCATCGAGGCGATCCGCCAGCTCGATGAGGACTTCGAGAGCGTCTACTACGTCTATACCGAGGACCCGAGCGGCATGCTCACCGGCGTGCTTTCGCTGCGCACGCTGATCGTGGCCGACCGCGACGCCACGCTGGGCCAGCTGGCCTATCGCGACCTGGTTTATGTGTCGCCCGACGATGACCAGGAAGACGTAACGGACGAGATGACCAAGTACGACCTGGTTGCCATTCCCGTTTGCGACGAGAACCGTCACATCTTGGGTATCGTGACCTTTGACGACGCCATGGATGTTATCGCCGAGGAGCACCAGGAGGACCTGCAGATCGCAGGCGTTGGCTCGGGCGATAGCGCGTCCGACGATTCGACGAATGTGCTCAGCTGGTTTGTGCATCGCCAGTACTGGGTTGTCGTGTGGGGCATTGCCTCGTGCATCATGGCAACGGTGCTTGGGACGGCGCTGGGCTCGGCGCATCTGGTGGTGTTCCCCATGTGCGCCATGCCGCTCGTGCTGCTGGCTGCCTCGCGTATGGTGTCGTTTGTCAAGAACTACTTCTTGGAATACGACGGCCATGACGATGAGCCCAAGCCGTATCTGGGATTTTTCTTCCAGAGCACGGGCATGGGCCTGATTCTGTCACTCGTGACCTACCTGTGCGCCCAGCTGGTGCGCACCGCCGCGTTCCTCGACGCGCCCATGTTTGAAGAGCAGCTCTTTACCGGCTGCTTTAACATCGCGGCCATCGTCTGCCTGATTGGTAACATGAGCGCCGTGATTTACCTGATGGTGCTGTTCTGGCGTGACGAGCACGACCTCAATACGTCGGGTACCGCGATGAACGTCATTGCCGTCATGATTTCATGCGTGGCGTACTGCATCGCCGCGGTGCTGCTCACCATGTCGGTCATGGGGTAGGTGGTCGCGTGCAAAATACGAAGCAAAAGCCGAGCACCAAGCAAAAGCTGACCATCGCGGCCATCTTTGGCGCCATGGGCCCTGGCCTTCTGGCGGCGCTTTCGGGTAATGACGCCGGCGGCATCGCCACGTATTCCAGCGCTGGTGCCAGCTATGGCTACAAGATGCTGTGGATGCTTCCCGTCATGACCGTGCTGCTTATCGTGACGCAGGAGACTGCGGCGCGTTGCGGCTGCGTCACAGGCAAGGGCCTGGCGTCGCTCATCCGCGAGCGCTTTGGCGTGCGCAAGAGTGTACTTGCTATGGCGGCGCTGTTGATCGCCAACACGGCTGTGACCATTTCGGAGTTTGCGGGTATCGCGAGCGGTCTTGCCCTCTTTGGTGTGCCGGCGAGCATCTCGGTGCCGCTGGTGGCGCTGCTGGTTTGGATGCTTACCATGTCGGGCAGCTTCCAGCGCATCGAGAAGATTCTGCTGCTGGTGAGCTGCGTGTTTGTGACCTACATTGTCGCTGCATTTATGGCTGGTCCCAGCTGGGGCGAGGTGGCGGTCGACCTGGTTGTGCCCAACATCCAAAATGACCCCAGCTACGTGTCTCTTGTGGTCGCAACGATTGGTACCACCATCGCGCCGTGGATGATTTTCTTGGCGCAGAACAACGTGGTCGATAAGAATGCGGGCGAGGACGATATCGTGCTGCAGCGCATCGATACCGTGAGCGGCTCGCTTGCCGCCGATGTCATTGCCGGCTTTATTATCATCACGACCGGTACGGTGTTGTTCCCTGCAGGCATTCAGATTAGCGACGCTGCCGATGCCGCCCGCGCATTGGAGCCTATCGCGGGCCAGTGGTCCACGGTGCTGTTTGCATCGGGCCTGGTCGCGGCGAGCTTCTTGGCCGCCTGTGTGCTGCCAGGCGTTACGTCCAGCGCCATCTGTGAGGCATTTGGCTGGGAGCGCGGTGCCGATCGCAGCTGGGACGAGGCCCCGGTCTATCGCGGCATCATTACGGCCATCATCGGTATCTCTGCCGTGCTGGTGCTTATGCCCGGTGTTGACCTGTTCCAGATTATGATGACCTCGCAGGTCATCAACGGCGTGCTGCTGCCCGTGGTTTTGGTGTTCCAGGTGGTTATTGCCGCCGATCGACACATTATGGGCGCCAACCGCAATGGCCGCGTGTGGAATGTGCTCACCTGGGCGACTATCGGTGTGATTACGGTGCTGACGGTCGTCATGTTTGTTCTGCAGGCGATGGGCTACAGCGCGTAGCGCCTCTTTTGGGCTCTAAACAGGCCGCCGCCATGGGCTGCGGCCTGTTTTTTGCCTGTTGTAGGGGGTCGGTTATATATGTGTGGGCAAAAAATGTCAAATATGAGTACTGTAGCTAATCCAGTGGCAATTAAGACAAAGAAGATAATGAACATAACTAAAGTATCTGCTCATTAATATCGATACAGCCAGGCTTTAAACCGATCATTCTGTTCGGTCCAAAGGGGTATGGCGACCGAAAGAACGCCATTTTGGGCAATTTTGCCTGTTACTGAAATGGTATCAGTACTCATATTTGGAATTTTTTGCCCGCGGCCCCTTGGGGCCGGCTCGAAAAGAGCAATCTGGGGGCGTTTGCTGCGGGTGCGGGGCTTGCAGACGACACTCGGGGTGGCGAGGAACTCAGAATTCGGCCGCGGGAGGGCATTCATCGACCGCGTCAGGAGTGTCCCTAAGTGTCGGCACATAAGGAACGTCCATTACAGTTGAAATTGTCAGCCCGGGACCGTCTCGGGCTACGATGGAGGCGCGCCCAGAACGGGCCGCCGACCGGGCGCCCGCGCACGGCCGAACGTCCCTGCCCCCGAGAGGGCCAGTTGGGTGCTGCCGGCGCGGGACGCGCCGCCCCCGACGGCTGATAGGAAAGTGCCGGGCAGGTGCCGCGGCTGGTAATGTGAGTGCCGAGGGGGAGGCCATCCGGTCGAACGACTACCGGAAGGATACCACC
>CALKBB010000023.1 GCA_937989795.1 uncultured Collinsella sp.
CGGCCATAAGCGTCTCGTAGCAGAGCTTGGCGAGCGCCAAGCCAGCCATGCCGCCCTTGCCGCCGGCGCAAGTGCCACCGTCGGCATCATGCGTCGCCTGGGCCTCAAAGTAGGTTGCGAGCGCATCGCCCATACCGGAAACCGTCAGGCGCACCGGGCTCGCCGCGATAACCGTCGTATCCATCAGGACAATGTTGGGGTTTGCCTTAAGGAACAGGTACTTATCGAACTGGCCGTCATCGGTGTAGAGCACCGAAAGTGCCGAGCACGGTGCATCGGTCGAAGCGATGGTGGGGCAAATGATAACCGGGGATTCCAGGTAATAGGCAACGGCCTTCGCGGTGTCGAGGATCTTGCCGCCACCGACGCCGACGATGATGTCGCAACCGTTGTCTCGGGCGAGCGCAACCAGGCGATCGACCTCGCCCTTGGAGCACTCGCCGTTAAAGTCCTCAAACAGCAGCTCGGCCTTAGCCTCGACAAAGCCGCCCTCGATCTTGGCACCGACGCGCTTCTTGCCCGAAGGCGTCACGATGACGAGGGCCTTAGCGCCGAGCGGCTCGACATAGGAGCCGAGCTTGGCGAGCTCGTCCGGACCCTGGATGTACTTGCTGGGGCTATTGAAAATTGCAGCCATAACTATCCCATTCTCTAAAAGAAAAAAGAAAGGGGCTCCGTACAGATACGTGCGGAGCCCCTCGTTACGATAACAAGAGTCGATTAGAAATCGATGTCGGTGTCGTAGTAGCAGGCCTTGAGGATCTTCTCGAAGTCGGCAGCCTTGGTCTCACGCGGGTTCTCGGGCGTGCAGGCGTCGGTCTCGGCGTTCGCGGCGATCTCGGGCAGCTTGGCGAGGAACTCCTCCTCGGAAACCATCTGCGGGTTCTCGGCGTCGACCTTCACGCCGCCATTCGCGTAATCCTTGATGGACTGCGGAATGTTGAGCTGGTCGTTGAGGTCGCGAATCTTCTGGACGAGCGCAGCGATGAGCTCCTCGTTGGTCTCGCCGGGAAGGTGCAGGATCTCCTTGGCCACGTAAGCGTAACGCTCGGCAGCACGCGGGTCCTTGGAGTTCCACTGGATGACCTTGCCCAGGTACATGGCGTTAGCAGCACCGTGGATGATGTGGCCGTTCTCGAAGGCAGCACCGGTCTTGTGAGCCATGGAGTGAACGATGCCGAGCAGGCCCGAGGAGAAGGCGATACCGGCGATGCACTGAGCCTCGTGCATGTGTTGACGGGCCTCATGGTCGCCAGCATAGGACTTGGGCAGCCACTCGACGATCTCGCGGATGCCGTGCAGAGCGTTGGCGTCGGTGAACATAGAGGCGCAGGTAGAAACGTAGGCCTCCATGCAGTGGGTCAGAGCGTCCATGCCGGTGTGAGCGCACAGCTTGGCGGGCATGGTGTAGGTGAGCTCGGGGTCGACGATGGCGACATCAGGGGTGATGTTGAAGTCGGCCAGCGGGTACTTGATGCCCTTGGCGTAGTCGGTAATGACGGAGAACGCGGTGACCTCGGTAGCGGTGCCGGAGGTAGAGGAGATGGCGCAGAAATGAGCCTTCTGACGCAGCTCGGGGAAGCTGAACGGCTGGATGATGTTATCGAAGGACTCCTCGGGATACTCGTAGAAGACCCACATGGCCTTAGCGGCATCGATGGGCGAGCCGCCGCCGATGGCGATAATCCAGTCGGGCTCGAACTCGCGCATGGCCTCGGCGCCCTTCATGACCGTCTCGATGGACGGGTCGGACTCGACGCCCTCGAACAGCTTGACCTCGAAACCGCCTTCCTTAAGGTCGGCCTCAACGTCCTGCAGGAACCCGCCGCGGCGCATAGAGCTGCCGCCAGAAACGATGATGGCCTTCTTGCCCTTGAGGTTCTTCACCTCGTGGCGAGCGCCCTCACCAAAGTACAGATCGCGAGGATTGGTAAAACGTCCCATACTGTGCCTCCTAAACAAGCCCCTCTTAGACTTGCGTATATAACGGAGCACCCGATTGGCTCCGTTAGGACCGTTTTGCGCGTTGCCGGCGATGACAATGCGCGATGTCTGAACGTCTCAACGCTCAGACAAACACCATTTTACCGTTCTGGTTGGTCAGTTATTCACCTAAAGCCGATAATGATGAAACGTTTTTTCTATCCCTGAAGACCCTTGTGGGGCATTCATACTCCCAAGCTGGGCAAACGTTTTATCAGGGTTAACTACATATCCCGGGCAGGGCTGTGCCCCTCAAAAATGTGCCCCGTTCGCCGTCAAAAATCGACCGTTTACGGCACTGTGATACCACTCGGTCGTCCAAGGTGCCGACATTTGTGCGACATCCGTCTTCGTGGTGCAAAGGTGCAAGTCCAAGTGCGGCACCCCCGGTGTGCCACATGCGGGTAAACTAGAACTTTATATAGAGATATTTGAACCCTAACCGCAGCAAAGGAGGCCCCATGGCATTCGACCCCATTCAAGAGGATTGCCATCGCCTCGTTCTTGAGGCCTTGCGCCGCGACAATATTCCACTCACCGACGGCCCCGCCGTCGAGCGTCTGATGGAACAGTTCACCCGTAACCCCGCGCCGCTCATCGTGCACGACCGCGACCGCGCCGGGCACCTCATTGCCAAGGTGGTCGAGGCTGTCGACTACCGCATCCCCTTTATCCCCGACGACGCCCAGGCAGAGCAAGAAGAAGCCGCAGCCGAGAACATGCTCCGCGAGGCAGCCGCGCTCGATCCGGCCAACTGGGATGCCCAGCGCATGCTGACGGCGCTCACCGCCGAATCCAACGAGGAATACGTACAGTATCTGGTTTCCAAGTGCGACGAGGTGGAGCACGATCTGGCGCTCAAGATTGCCTCGGCGCAGGACCCCTACGAACGTGAGGCCGCAGGCGACCTGACCCGCCGTCCCTACCTGCGCTGGCTTGCCGCCTTGGCATCGCGCGCGCTCATTAGCGGCCGCTACCGCATGTCGCTGGATGCCGCGAATCGCAGCCTGGACTTTGCGCCCAACGACCCCGCTGGTGTCCGCCACACCGCGATGCTCGCCATGGCAAAGCTCGAATACCCCGCCGAGGAGCTCAAGCGCTTTCGCTCCGCACACTCCGTGCCGTACCTCGCGAATACCCCACTGCGCCGCCGCCCCAAAGATGCGGAGCGCGACCTGGACCCGTGGACGCTCATCGCACTGATGAGCGCAGCCTGGCGCGAGCTGGATTACGAGGGCGCCGAGCACTACCTGCGTATCCTTGTGCGCTCGTGTCCGCACGCAGCCGAGGCACTCTACTTCCAAACCGAGTTTCCCGATGGCGTCTATGCTCGCGTCAATGTAGGTCCGGGGTCCACCGATGAGCTTGTCCTTGCCCTGTCCGAGGCGACGCCGGTGCTGCAGGAGGGCCTAGGCGCGCCCGACAACGCCAGCTTTGCCGCCTGGGTCGCCACCAACGACATCGTGCGCTCCCAGATCGACAAACGAATCCTGCGCGCGGCCGAACAGGGATTGCCGTTTAAGGGAGGAGACCTCTAATGGATCCGAGCGTCTACATCCCCGCCTATCTGGAACGCACCTATCTGGCGTCGCACCCCGAACTCACCGATGCAGCACGCGAGCTTGTCCATAACGACATTAGTGCGAATCCCCAAAAGTACGCGCAGTCCGAGCATGCCCAGGCGCTGCTGTCCTATGCCGGTGTTCATCGCCACCTGCTCGACGAGCTCCATCGCATCGAAGACATGGGCAGCGACGAGGAGTTTGAGCAGACGCGCAATCGTCTGTTCGACGATATGCGCGATGAGCTGCTCAAGATTGTTCGCGTCGATGCGCATGTCCTCGACGCCCAGTTGCTCGCCATCATCCTGGCGGACACGCCCGTCGATGCCTGCCTGGGCGACTTGATGAAGCTCGAGACGAGTACGGCCGACTACCTGCAACAGAGCGTGCCCGGGTTTGATATGGAGGCCCCGCACTACTGGGCTAATAATGTTTTGGGCGACGGTGTCACCGCAGCAGACCTTACCGTGAGCGAGCCGGCACTCATCGGGTGGCTCCACACGCTCGAGGCCATCTCGCAGCTGTGCATGGCGAGCGCTCGTTACCGTGCTGCCGCCAACTATTCTCGCCGCGTCCTTAAGGCAGAAGGCTATCCCACCCGAGCTGCCGGCACCGTCCTGCTCGCCCTCGCCCGCTTGGAAGACCAGGACGGCTTTTTTGCCCTGGCTCACCAGCTCGAGGAGCAGGTGGGAGCTGATGCACTCGAGAACTCCCCCTGGTACCTGCTCGCCCGCACGATTCTGCTGTTCAAAACAAACAAGATGCGTCCGGCGACACGCGCGCTGCGCGAGTTTGCCAACCGCTGCGAGGGCGGCGCGTTCTTCTTGCTGAACCCCATGTACCAGACGCCGTATCTTCCCTGCCGACCCGAGCCGCACGACCCGTGGGATCTTTCGCACCAGGCCGTTTGGGAGGCCGACGGCATTATCTCGGATACTCCCGACTTTGCCCCCTGGGCCAACGCTTGTGAAGACGTATCGCAGCTTGCCCAGGAATTTGCGCGCCGTTACGGCTTTTAACGGCGCAAACGCCACGACCATGTCATTCACGTTAGGAACGGCTTCATGAACTTCCGCTCATCTCTCGCCTGCACCTCGAGCGATATCGCCCGCTGGGGGCTGCGCTCCGTCCTTAAGCGCCAGGGCGGCGTACTCCCCGGCCGCATCGCCATGAAGATCAACCCCGAGCTGCTGAGCGACCTCGCGGGCCTTGTCGACCGCAGCGTGGTGATCACCGGCACCAACGGTAAGACCACCACCTCCAACCTCATCGCCGACGCCGTTGCCGCCAGCGGCGCCACCGTGGTATGCAACCGCGCCGGCAACAATATGGAGCCGGGCGTGGTGGGCGCGCTGCTCGAGGCCCGCGGCGGCCTTAAACACACCAGCAGCGGCAAGCGCGTGGGCGTTTTTGAGTGCGACGAGCTCTACACGGTGCGCGTCCTGCCCAAGCTCAAGCCGACCTACTTTGTGCTGCTCAACCTGTTCCGCGACCAGCTAGATCGCTATGGCGAGATCGATCACACCCAGGAGGTCATCGCCCACGCGTTGGAGCTTTCGCCGGCAACGACGCTCATCTATAACGCCGACGATCCGCTGTGCGCCTCGATCGCCGCGCGCGTTCCCAATGCAAGCATCGCCTTTGGCATCGACGGTGCCACGGGCACCGAGTCCGACCGCATTAGCGACTCGCGTTTTTGCTCACAGTGCAACGCACCGTTGGAGTACGACTATGTACAGTATGGTCAACTCGGCGCCTACCATTGCCCCTCGTGCGGTTGGGCACGCCCCGCACTGGTCCGCCGCGTGACGAATGTGAAGCTCAGTCGCGACGGCTATGGTTTTGACCTGGTGTTTGGATCTGATTCCAGCGCACCAGCCGCGCACATCGCCACGCGCTACAACGGCTTATATATGGTCTATAACGTTGCCGCCGCATTCTTTGCCGCACATGAGTTAGGCGTGGATACGGCGCACTTGCAGCCCACGCTCAATGCCTACGTGCCTGCCGGCGGACGCATGGGCCGCTGGGATATTGCCGGTCGCACCGTCGAGGCAAACCTGGCCAAAAATCCCGTGGGCTTCGATCGACAGATCCAGTCCATTAAGACGGCGGGCGGCAGACTCTGCGCTTTCTTCCTGAACGACAACAGTGCCGACGGCCACGATGTCTCCTGGATCTACGACGTCGACTTCGAGCGCATCGCCGATACCCCAGGGCTTGTCGCCTTTGCCGGCGGCACGCGTGCACACGATATGCAGGTGCGCCTCAAGTACGCCGGCATCGACGCCGCCATCATCTCGGACGTCGCGCAGGCAATTGGCGCCGTGGCGGATGAGGCCGCCGGCGACACTTTCTACGCCGTCGCCAACTACACGGCCTTCCCGCCGCTGGTCAAGGAGCTCGACGAGCTTAATGGCACCACCGCCGACGTTGTTGCCGGGCGCGCCGTGGCCCGCGCCGATGGCAACGCCATCCCTTCCGCCGTCGCGCCGGTCGAGCTTTCACGCCCGTTGCGTATCGTCTACCTGTATCCCGATGCGCTCAACCTCTACGGCGACGGCGGCAACGTTATCGCGCTCGAGCGCCGCTGCGCCTGGCGCGGCATTCCCGTGCGCGTGGACGAGGTCCACATGGGCGAGGTGCTCGACCTGACCGACGCCGATATTGTCATGATGGGCGGCGGCTCCGACCGCGACCAACTGGCGGTTGCACATGAACTGCTCGCTCAAAAAGACAAGGTCGCGGCCTATGTTGAGGATAGCGGCTCGCTGCTCGCTATCTGCGGCAGCTATCAGCTGCTCGGCCGTTCGTACTACATGGGCGAGAATCGCATCGAAGGCATGGGCATCATTGCCGCCGAGACCGTGCGCGGCTCCGACCGCCTGATCGGCAACGTCGCCGTCAAGACCGACCTGGCACCCGAGCCCTTTGTGGGATTCGAGAACCACGGCGGCCGCACCCTTTTGGACGCCGATGCCACGCCGCTCGGAACGTCCGTCGTCACAGGTACCGGCAACAACGGCGACGATGGCTTTGAGGGTCTGATCTACAAGGGCGTCATCGGCACATACCTGCACGGACCGGCGCTGCCCAAGAACCCCGAGCTCGCCGACTGGCTGATCGAGCATGCCCTCGAGCGCCGCGGCGACGCACAGGCCAACGCTCTGCTGCCGCTCAAGCCCCTCGACGACACCTACGAGCACGCCGCCCACGACGCCGCCATGAAGCTCCTCCCCTAGCACCTCACCACCACAAAGGGGACAGGTACCTTTGTGGTGGTTTTGACCCGTCCCAGCGGTTTGTCTCAATCTGTAACATCTAGACCGATAAAAGTCGTCTTACTGTTACAGAATGAGATGTTCGTCCCGACGTCTGCCTTTTGTCTCGATCTGTAACAGGTAGAGCCGATTTGCCTGCCCAGATGTTACAGATTGAGATATTTGAAGATCGGAATAGAAGCCTACTCCTGTGTGGTGGTTTTCCAGTTTGCCAACGATATACGCGCCGGCAAAAAAGTCTGCTATACTCTTTCCCGCTGTCCCCATCGTCTAGCGGCCAAGGACGCCACCCTTTCAAGGTGGATATCGCGGGTTCGAATCCCGCTGGGGGCACCAACTTTAAAATGTGCGAACCCGTGCGAGTTACCATCGCACGGGTTCGTTCTTTTTTGACATTACATGAAGAAGACTCAATGCCCTTGCGCTAGCTAAACAGCTCGCAAACTTTTCGATCAGAGCAGGCTTTACTCAACATCTTGGTAGCCGCAGAGAGCATGACAGGACTTAGCCCACGCGCGAAACGCCCGCACGGCTGCAAGTTCAAAGAAGGTTCAAGCGACAAAAAAGAAGGGGCCTCGCACAGGCGAGACCCCTTCGCACGCAAAATCAAACGTGTCTGTTACACATAGAACAGGATGTCGTCGTAGGTCGGGACCGGCCAGTAGTCGGCGGCCACGATCTCCTCCATGGCATCCACGGCGGCGCGCAGCGTGTCCATAGCGGGAACGACCTCGTGCGCGTATACGTTGGCCTGCTCCTGGCCATCGAGGGCCTCGGCCTTCTGATGCACGGCGTCGAGCGCCTTGATGGAGTCGTTGATGGCGGTGATACCGTTGCAGAGCTTGTTGAGCGTGTTCTGCTCGCACTGCATGGCGGCCTCGGCACCGGCGGCACGAATAGTCTCAAGGCCCTTAGCGACCTTGGTGGCATAGGCGGTAATGACCGGGCGATAGGTACGACGCGCCTCGCGAACCATCGTGGTGGCCTCGATGTTCATGAGCTTGTTGTACTTCTCGAGCTTGCAGTCGTAGCGGCACTGAGCCTCGGCCTTGGTCAGGACACCCGTCTCCTCAAAGAGCGCGATAGCCTTATCGGAAACAAAGGCGGGCAGGGCGTCGGCCGTGGTCTTGTTGTTGGCAAGGCCGCGCTTCTCGGCCTCAACGGGCCACTCGTCGGAGTAGCCATCGCCGGAAAAGAGGATGCGCTGGTGGTCGGTCAGGACCTTCTTGCAGTACTCGAGCGCAGCGTCCTGGAACTCATCCTCGGGCGTACCCTCAAGCGCGTCGGCGAAGGACTTGAGCGACTTGGCCACGGCAGCATCGAGCACCAGGTTGGAGTCGGAGACGTTCTGCTCGGAGCCGCAGGCACGGAACTCGAACTTGTTACCGGTGAAGGCAAACGGGGAGGTGCGGTTGCGGTCGGTGTTGTCCTGCATCAGCTTGGGCAGGGTATCGGCGCCCAGGTCAAGCACGCCGCGCGTGGCATGGACGGAAGCCTTGCCATCGATGATCTTCTCGACGACCTCGGTAAGCTGGTCGCCCAGGAAGATGGACATAATCGCCGGAGGAGCCTCGTTGGCGCCCAGACGATGGTCGTTGCCGGCCGAGGCAACAGAGGCACGCAGGAGCTCCTGATAGTTATCGACGGCCTCGATCACCGCGGTGAGGAAGACGATGAACTGCAGGTTGTCGAGCGGGGTGTCGCCCGGATCGAGCAGATTCTCGGACTCGGTGCCAAGCGACCAGTTGTTGTGCTTGCCCGAACCGTTGATGCCCTCAAAGGGCTTCTCGTGCAGCAGGCAGACCAAGTCGTGGCGGGAGGCGATGAGCTTCATCTTCTCCATCATGACCAGATTCTGGTCGATGGCCTCGTTGACCTCGCCATAGACCGGTGCGAGCTCATGCTGGCAGGGAGCAACCTCGTTGTGCTTGGTCTTGGCGGGAATGCCAAGCGCCCACAGTTCATCGTCCAGATCCTTCATATAGGCCGAGACGGTGGGGCGGATAGCGCCAAAGTAGTGCTCCTCGAGCTCCTGGCCCTTGCAGGGAGCAGCACCAAAGAGGGTGCGGCCGGTGATGACCAGGTCCTTGCGCTTGCGATAGGCGTCCTTCTTGATCAGGAAGTACTCCTGCTCGTCGCCCACGGAAGGAACGACCTTCTTGGGGGTCTTGCCAAACAGCGCCAAAACGCGCTTGGACTCACGCGAGAGCGCGGTCATGGAGCGCAGCAGCGGGGTCTTCTTGTCCAGGGCCTCGCCCGTGTAGGAGCAGAAAGCCGTGGGGATGCACAGGACATCGTCCTTGATAAAGGCGGGGCTAGTGGGATCCCAAGCGGTGTAGCCACGGGCCTCGAAGGTAGCGCGCAGGCCGCCGTTGGGGAAGCTGGAGGCGTCCGGCTCGCCCTGGATGAGGTTCTTGCCCGTAAACTTGGTAATGGCGGTGCCGTCGTGGTTGGGCTCCAGGAAGCTGTCGTGCTTCTCGGAAGTAATGCCCGAAAGCGGCTGGAACCAGTGCGCGTAGTGCGTCGCGCCCTTGGAGATGGCCCAGACCTTCATGGCATGGGCTACGGCGTTGGCCACGTCCAGGTCGAGCGGCTCACCGCCCTCGAGGGTTGCAGCAAGGCGCTTCCAAATGTCCTTGGGGAGGTAGTCCTTCATGACTTCCTCAGAGAACACCATGGTCCCGAAGCGGTCAGTAAGTTCGGCCATACGGAACTCCCTTCGTATCGGCACCGCGTGAGAAGCGGTGTTGATTACTAACGAACGAGTCATAGCTTAGACTCGCCGTGTTTCCGCGACATTACCGTTATGTTGCTGTCGCGAAACCAATCAATGAGGTTACCGCATCGCAGCGGTATTGCCACCCTCAACAGCCAACGAACTGCATAAATTGCAGACCTCTCCCCATGGTTTAAGGGTGGTCAATGTAGGATTGGGCTCTATTAACTGGTATTTCGCATCAGATACCATTCAATATAGCCCCATCCTACATTGACCGCTCTGTTATAGGAAATGCCGATAGCAAGGCATCTTTGATTGGTATCCCCAAATAGCGAGTGAAACTCCACCGTGGCACAGTGGTGCAGTAGAATCCTTACAACACATCACACTATTACGTATCTAGAGGAGCACGATATGCGCGTCGACGAGGTTTTTAAGCAGGCAGCATCCCAGGGCACCGCGCCCGTTTCGTTTGAGATGTTCCCGCCCAAGGGCGAGCTCACCCTCGACACGGCTCGCGAAGTGGCAGGCAATCTGTGCAAGCTTTCGCCGAGCTTTGTCTCGGTCACCTGCTCGGCCGGCGGCTCGGGCAACGGTGCCACCACCGCCCCCATCGCGCATATGATTTCGAGCGAATTCGACACGCCCTCTGTGGCACACCTCACCTGCGTGGGCCGCACCCACGCCGACATCGCCGCCAAGATCGACGAGTATCGCACCGCCGGCGTTGAAAACATTCTGGCCCTGCGTGGCGATCTCCCTGCCGGCGCGACCGAGGACGACAAGCCCGCCTCCGACTACGCCTACGCCCGTGACCTCATCCCCGAGCTCGTCG
>CALKBB010000024.1 GCA_937989795.1 uncultured Collinsella sp.
GGCAAGCGACGACGACCTACGAAAGATTATCGTCAACGCCTACTACGTTCTCATGACGCGCGGCATGCTGGGAACGTTTCTTTATGTATGCGACCCGGCGCTCAAGGAGTATTTGTCACGGTATATCCCGGTGATATAGACCTAACGACCGCCCTCCCCCATGTAACAATCCTGTAAATCATAGCGGCGCACTCGAGTTTTACCGTGATGCGGTCGCGCCTGGCGCTCCACTGTGCTAAAGTATCCCGAACGTTCAAACGACTACGAGGGGAACTAGAAGATGGCACGTGTGCACAACTTCTCAGCTGGCCCGGCCGCACTGCCTACAAGCGTGCTCGCCGAGATCGCCGACGAGATGATGGACTACCGCGGTTGCGGCATGTCCGTGCTCGAGATGAGCCATCGATCTAGCATGTACCAGCAGATCATCGACGACGCTGAGGCAACCCTGCGCCGCCTGCTAAGTATCCCCGACAACTACCGTGTCCTGTTTTTGCAGGGCGGCGCCACGCTGCAGTTTGCTGGCATCCCCATGAACCTCATGCGCCGCGGCCGCGCCGGCTACGTCGTGACCGGCAACTTTGCCAACAAGGCGTACAAGGAGGCCGCCAAGTACGGCGAGACCGTGCTGCTCGCGAGCTCTGAAGACACCAATTTCGACCACATTCCCAACATGGCCGATATCAACGCGCGCATTGCCGCCGAGGCCGCGGGCGACGGGCTCGACTACGTCTACATCTGCCAGAACAACACCATCTTTGGCACCATGTACCACGAGCTGCCCACTTGCGGCGATGTGCCGCTGGTCGCCGATGTCTCGAGCTGCTTTCTGTCGCAGCCACTCGACGTTGAGCGCTACGGGCTCATCTACGCCGGCGCGCAGAAAAACGCCGGCGCCGCGGGCGTGACTGTGGTCATTGTGCGCGACGACCTCATCGCCGATGGCCCCGCCTTTGCGCAGACGCCGCAGTACATGGACCTTAAGACCCAGGCCGCCAAGGGCTCCATGCTCAACACGCCCAACACCTTTGGCATCTATGTGTGCGGCAAGGTGTTCCACTGGGTCGAGGAGACCGGCGGACTTGCCGCCATGGCCGAGCGCAACTGGGCCAAGGCCAACCTGCTCTACGACCTGCTCGAGCACAGCGAACTGTTCCATGGCACCGCGCAGGCCGACAGCCGCTCCATCGCCAACGTTACCTTCCGCACCGGCGACGCCGAACTCGACGCGGCCTTTGTCGTAGGCGCTGCCGAGCACCAGATCCAAAACGTCAAGGGCCATCGCCTCGTCGGCGGCATGCGCGCCAGCGTGTACAACGCCGTAACCATGGAAGACGTGCAGGCACTGGCCTCGTACATGAAGGACTTCGAAGCACAGCATAGTTTGAGTCCGCGATCTAACTAGCCCGCAACCCGCGGGCCGACCAGCCACTTCAAACCACCCTGCTTAGATCAAAACCTGCTAAGGAGTTTTTCCATGCGTAAGATTAAGACCATCGACGACATCACTAAAGACGGCAAAGTCGAGTTTGGCGAGGGCTACGAGTTTGTAAGCACCGCCGAGGAGGCCGACGCGATCCTGATGCGCTCGACCGACCTGCACGGCTACGAGCTGCCCGAGGGCATCCGCGCCATCGCCCGCTGCGGCGCCGGCGTCAACAACATCCCCGTCGAGGAGTACGCCAAGAAGGGCGTCGTCGTCTTTAACTCCCCCGGAGCCAACAGCAACGCCGTCAAGGAGCTCGTCCTAGGCATGCTGGTGCTCTCGAGCCGCGGCGTAGTGCAGTCGATGAACTGGGTGCGCGACAACGCCGACGACCCCGAGATTCAGGTCGATGCCGAGAAGGCCAAGAAGGCCTTTGTGGGCCGCGAGCTCAAGGGCAAGCGCATCGGCGTCATCGGTCTGGGCAACGTAGGCTCCAAGGTCGCCAACGCCTGCGTCGATCTGGGCATGGACGTTTACGGCTACGACCCGTTCATTTCCGTAGAGCACGCGTGGGTACTGAGCCGCGAGGTGCAGCGCGTCGGCACGCTCGAGGACCTCTGCCGCGGCTGCGACTACCTCACCGTGCACGTGCCCAGTAAGGCTGACACCATCGGCATGATCAGCACCGAGCAGATCAACCTGCTGGCCCCGGACGCCGTGCTCATCAACTACGCACGCGAGACCATCATTGACGAGGACGCCGTCGACGCAGCCCTGCGCGAGGGCAAGCTGAGCTGGTTTAGCTGCGACTTTGCCACGCCCAAGACCGTCAAGATGCCCAACACGTTTATCACCACGCACTCGGGCGCCGGCACTGGCGAGGCCGAGGCCAACTGCGCCGACATGGCCATCAGCGAGCTTAAGGATTACCTGGAGAACGGCAACATCGCGCACAGCGTCAACTACCCCGCCTGCAGCATGGGCAAGGCGCGCGCCGCGAGCCGCATCGCCTGCCTGCACGCCAACGTGCCCAACATGATCGGCCAGATCACGGCCATCCTGGCCAAGGACAACGCCAACGTGCAGCGTATGACCAACGAGTCTGCCGGCGAGAACGCCTACACCATGTTCGACACCGACGAGCACCTGGACAGCAGCACCATCGAGGCGCTCAAGCAGATTACGTCGATGTATCGCGTGCGCGTGATCAAGTAGCGTCGGCGCCAAGCCTGCCAGACAGGCCACGACGCCCATTCGGCCCCCGTTTTCACATAACGGGGGGGCGATCTCGTTGCCCCTGGCGACTTGAAAAGTGCTACCCAGAACAAGTTGTTTCGGATAATAGACAGTGAGGCCCACGTCGCTAAGCACGACTGCTTTTATAAACAGCTTTATCAGGGGTTTTAGTAGGTAAAAATCGGTCTCTATATGCCAAATTAAAGTTGACTGTCCATTTTCCGAAATAACTTGTTCTGGGTAGCACTTTTAAAGGCAATTTCAAGGAGCAACTGAGGCCTTTTCGCAACCAAAACTCTAGTTCGCGCTACCGTTTTCCACCCGCGCGGCTACATTCCCGCCCAATCGATAAAAATCTCCTCACGAAGTCGCCGTTCGAGCTCCTGCTGCCGCGGCGTCTTGTCTTTCAACGGCACATCGAGATAGGACATGATGAGTTCCATCACCACGCGGAAGGCATCGGAGTCGACCAGCTGACCATAGGTCATCAGAACGACAGGATATCCCATCGTCTGCAGGGCCGTCGTTCGATCGGAGTCCGAGATCTTGGATTCTATGGATCCGTGAATGGCTTTACCTTGACATTCAACCAAGCACTCTCGGCTGCCGTCCTTATTTGACAGCAGGATATCGGCGTAGCGCCTATCAAGCCCCGAAATCAGGCGGGCGCTGCGCGTCATGCGAATCTCGACATTATTGGTGAGGTGCAGCCCTTCGCCGCCGCGCAGCCTCGAAAGGCCAAACAGCATCGAAGCTTGGACCTCAAGCGGCGATGCCACAATCCCCGTAATGCATTTTGCGGCACGCATGAACGATTTAGCACCACGGAGCCCCTGGATCTTATTGGCGTACTCCGTTAGTTCAGAGAACTCGATCAAGGGAGGTCGTTTCCACAAGTCCGTTGGATTCCCCGAGGCATCTTCTACGTTTTCCCAGTCCAACCGTGCGTCGCCCCACCGGCCCCCATATGCCTGCTCAAGCGCCAACTTTACTTGAGGCGCAATCTTGCACACGGCAAAGGTGCCGCACATCTCATACATGCACATGATCAGACGCTCGTTTGAGACCGAGGAAGCCAGGGTCAGCAGGGTAAAGAGCGGGGACGCGACATCAAGGCCAAACTCTGTCTGCCGCACGGAGCCAAACGGCCTCTCCCCGTTCCAAACATGCCTGACAATGCGATCGCCCTTACGTCCGCAGCTGCCCTGTGCCAACACGTGTAACGGAGTGCCCAGGAAATGCTTGACGAGCGGATGCTCACAAAGACGCTCCCTGCGCGGATCGTCCGCAGAATCGGGCAGGTCCGGCATTATTGCCAAAACCTGTGGAGGTATCCGGTGATACCGAAAGGCTGATATGTCGCACAGCATGTCGTCCATGAAGGATACGTACCCACTACGTCGTTTGTGAGCCCGCCCAGACGACAAACGCGCCGGCTCGGCCTGCGAACGGTAAATACTGCTACCTGCACGTCGTGAATCTCTCAGGAGGCTTACAATCGGTTTGGAAAGCAGACTGATTGTGAGGTTGCATATGGTTGATGAGGACTTTGCCTGGCGGCTTGCGCAGGACCTTGTGAAGATTGACAGCTCGGACCCCGGCGCATATGAGGGCGAGATCGAACAATATATCAAAGGCCTGGTCGAGGCGTATATTGCCAAACTCGATTCACCCGTGTTGGACGCCGCAGAGATACGCGAGCTCGAAGTGCTCCCCGGGCGCCGCAACCTTATGGTCACCGTGCCGGGACTGAGCGACGAGCCACGGCTCGTCTACATCTGCCACATGGATACAGTCACCTTGGGCGACGGCTGGGACGCGGACATTACGCCGCTCGGAGCGATCGTGCGCAACGATAAACTCTATGGCCGCGGTGCCTGCGATATGAAGGGTGGCCTGGCCTGCGCCATTGCTGCACTGGTCCACACGCTCGAGCGCGTGGCGGCGAAGGGCGCACTTCCCCACCGCGGCTTTTCGCTCATTTGCTCGGTTGACGAAGAGGACTTTATGCGCGGCTCCGAGACGGCCATCGATGCCGGCTGGATCGGCTCGCGCGAATGGGGGTTGGATACCGAGCCCACTGACGGACAGATTCAGGTGGCGCACAAGGAGCGCACGTGGTTCGAGATCGAGATGGCCGGTGTCACGGCGCATGCAAGCCAGCCTTGGAAGGGCGCAGACGCCGTCGCCGCCATGGCCGAGGTCGCGTGTTCGCTTCGTCGCGCGTTCGCGGCGCTGCCTCTGCATAAGGAGCTGGGGCCTTCAACCATCACGTTTGGACAGATCGAGGGCGGCTATCGCCCCTATGTCGTGCCCGACCATGCCAAGGTCTGGGTCGACATGCGCCTGACGCCGCCGACCGATACGGCCGCCGCGATCAATATGGTCGAGCATGCCATTGCCGCCGCCGAGGCCGCGGTTCCCGGTTGCCATGGCAGCTACGCCGTGACGGGCGACCGCCCCGCCATCGAGCGCGACCCGAACTCTCCCCTTCTAGCCGCACTCAAGCGTGCCGCCGATGACGCGACGGACGCGGACACGACCGTCGGCTTCTTTACCGGCTACACCGACACCGCCGTCATTGCCGGCAAGACAGGCAACCGCAATTGCATGAGCTACGGTCCTGGCTCGTTGGCGCTCGCGCACAAGCCCAACGAGTATGTGCCCCATGCCGATATCGTTCGCTGCCAGAACGTGCTCATCGCGCTTGTCGACAACACGCCCTGGGACGCAAGCGGCCAAGTTGGGGCATAATAAGCCGCGAACAAACCGACTCACACGTTAGGACCGTCCATGAAAGCACTTCCGTTTCCCTGCATCCGCCCAGCTCAGGATCGCGTGCTCGAAGCACTGCCGCAGATGAGCGACATCCTAAGCGGCAACGACGCCCTGCGCGGCGCCATTGCCGACGGGCTCATGCTCAAAGATCCGGGCGCGGCGTATTACGTGTACGAATGCTCCGGAGAGCCAGAGCGCGTGACGGGCGTTGTAGCAATTTGCCCGGTCGGCGTACTGACGGGCGACGGCGCGACCCCCGCAGATGCGGCCGCAGCCGCCCGTGCAATCGCCGAGCTTAAGGTACAGTCGCGCCCCGTGTCGCTCGCCTACGAAGCCTCGCCCGTCATGGATATCATCCTCGGCGCCGCTAAAGAGGGCGCGTCGCTCTATGCCGTCACCGACCCCTCGGGCATTACGCACCGTGTGTGGGAGGTCAAGCGCGAGGACGCCGTTGCCGCCATCCGAGCCATGCTCGACCAGGCACCGGAGCCGACGCCGTTAGACGATCCCGCCTACGCTGCCGCGCTGGCAGGGGCGGCGCAGCTCCTGGCAGACGAGACCCGCGCGGCCGGCACCTACACGGGCAAAGAACCGTTCAACTTTACCGTTGCCGCGTTATTCCCCGCCGCGCAGGTCGCCGGCGGCGCACCGCAGGTTCCGACGGGTCTGCTCACGCACCAAGTCGCGCGGTTCTAGCAAGACCAGACCGTCCAGCACAAAAATCGGCAGCTCAACAAACAGGGGGCGGAGATGCAGCAGGTACATGCATCTCCGCCCCTTTTGCGTCGAGAAGTTATGCCGGCGACCCGTGCCGCCACGCTCACGTTATCCCCGCTGCGGGCCTGCTGCCGCCACGAGCGGTTCAAGCCCCAGCTCGCGTGCGTAATCCTCCTGCGTAAAAATCTCAATCAGCTCAAACGTGTCGGATTCGTCGTCAAACGCAAAGTGCAGCCCCGCGCAGTTGCCCGGCACGCGATCGCGCTCGTCGGCCGCC
>CALKBB010000025.1 GCA_937989795.1 uncultured Collinsella sp.
GGCACCCAGGCTGAGCTGCTTGCCGGTGGAGTTGTTGGTGACGGTCAGCTCGCCCGCCTCGGCATCGTAGGCCATGCGAACCGGGCAGATGACCTGGCCGTACTCGGTAAGGCCCGGGCTCGGCTGCTGCCAGGGGAACACCATGCCGTCGATGCAGAAGTTGCTGTTGTTGGGGTAATCGCCGTTGTCGCCGCCATACATGTCGTAGGCAACGCCGTCCTCGGTCACAGCAGCCAAACCGTGGTCGCACCATTCCCAAATAAACTGGCCTTGGATGCAATCCCAGCGATCGAAGACCTCCTGGTACTCGGACAGGCCTCCGGGACCATTACCCATGGAGTGGCCGTACTCGCAGTTGATGCGCGGCTTGGGGAACGGATGCTCGCCAAAGTCGTTCATCTGCGACACGCGGGAGTACATGGTGGAAATGACGTCGACGGTATCGGCGTTGCGATCCTCCTCGTAGTGGACCGGACGACCGTCGAGCTCGTGAGCTTTGGCGTACATCGCGCGGATGTTGCAGCCATAGCCGCTCTCGTTGCCCATCGACCACATGATGATGCACGCGTGGTTGCGCTCCTGCATCACCAGGCGCTCAACACGGTCAACGTAAGCCGGCTCCCAGGCAGGGTCGTCGGTGACCAGGGCGATATTGCCGATATTCTCGAAGCCGTGGCTCTCCATATCGGTCTCGGCGACCAGCATGATGCCGTACTCGTCGCACAGCTCGTAGAAGCGCGGATCGTTGGCGTAGTGGGACGTGCGCACCGCGTTGATGTTGTGCTGCTTCATGAGCTCCAGGTCGCGGCGCATGCGCTCGAGACCCACGGCGCGGCCCTTGTGATCGTCGTGGTCGTGGCGGTTGACGCCATGCATCTTAAAGTAGGTGCCGTTAAGGTAGATATGATTGCCCTCGACCGTCCCCTCGGCAAGGCCTTGGCGATGCGGAACGTACTCGCTGATCTCGTCGCCGTCGTAGACCTCAAGCGTAAGGTCATAGAGGAAGGGGTCCTCGGGGTTCCAGAAGTGGGCATCGGCAACGCTGCACTCGGCATGGCCGTCGACGCACTCGCCCGTAGCGACCACATTCTGGCCATCGCTGAGCGTATACACGACGCGACTTGCGCCCTCGGCAACCGTATCGAGCGTGATCAGAGCGGCATCGCCCTCGCGGTGCGTGCAGAACCTAAAGTCGACCAGATGCGCGGCGGGACGCTGCATGAGGTACACATCGCGGAAGATGCCCGATGCCCACCACATGTCCTGGTCCTCGATGTAGCTACCATCGCTGTACTGCAGAACCTTGACCGCAAACAGGTTGTCGCCCTCGACGAGCGCGTCGGTCACGTCGAACTCGGCAGACAGGCGCGAACCCTTGGTCATGCCGATATACTGACCGTTGACGTACAGCTCGCCATAGCTCTCGATGCCGTCGAAGCGAATGATCTCGCGAGCGCCGGCAGGAACGGCGGGAAGGTTGACGATGCGCTGGTAGACGCCCGTAGGGTCGTCGGAGGGAACGAACGGCTGATCCACCGGGAACGGAAAACCCTCGTCGGTGTAGGCAAGGTTGCCATAGCCGTCCACCTGCCACAGGTGCGGAACCTCCACGTGATCCCACTCGGGCTTGTACGTGGAGAGT
>CALKBB010000026.1 GCA_937989795.1 uncultured Collinsella sp.
GGTCGACATCGGCTCATTTTGTGCCCGCGTGATGTGGCCGTTCGAGTCCGTAGATGGCGAGGGAAATGAGGACTCGCTTGTCCTGCTGCTCTCTTATGTTCAGGAAGACAAGGGCCTGCGCATGCTCCTCACCGGTGATGCCGAGCTCGATCAGGAGTGCGAGTTTGTGCAGGCGGTGGGCGATATCGATGTGCTCAAGCTGGGGCATCACGGCTCAAAAGTTTCCGTCGACACTGACCTACTGGAAACGCTTAAGCCCGAGCTCTCTATCGCGAGTGCGGGCGAGGGCAACCGCTACGGTCATCCATCCGATGCCTGCATCGATGCCGTTCGCGATGCGGGTGGCGCGTTCGCATGCACCATCGAACAGGGAGATATCACTGTCTCGCCGACTGCAACCGGTTTTGCCATGCGATGTCAGCGACCTTGATGCTGCCGTTGGCGTGGGACCAACCCGTGGGATAGAATGACACGGTACGAGCACGAGAGCCTGCGGGAGGGGAGCGCGATGTCCGAAACCGGTCTTTTGCCGGCGTATCTGATCGTCGGTACCGACGGAGTCAAACGCGACCACGCCGTCTCGCGTATGAAGGCTCGTCTGGAAAAGACGGGCATGGTCGAGTTCAACCTCGACGAGCGCGATATGACCAAAGACCCCGATATCGAGTCGATTATCGGGTCGCTTAACACCTTTCCCATGGGCAGCGAGTTTCGCCTGGTAATCCTTGACGGCTGCTCAAAACTCGTGAAAGCGATCTCCGAGCCGCTTGTCGAGTATCTGGCGAGTCCCAGCCCCACGACGGTTTGCCTCATCATCGCCGATTCGCTTGCCAAGAACACGCGCCTGTACAAGGCAATCGCCAAGATTAACAAGAAGGCCGTGATCGACTGTTCGGGCACCAAGCGCTGGGAGCTCCCGCGCCGCGTGCAGCAGATGGCGACGCAGCACGGAAAGTTCATCTCGACGGCGGCCGCCGAGGAGCTCGTTTCGCGCTCGGGTGAGAACACTCGCATGCTCGATAACGATTTGGCTAAGCTTGCCCAGATGGTCGAGGCGCCCCAGATTGAGCTTGCTGATGTGGAGCGCTGGATTGTGCGCACGGCCGAAGTCCAGCCCTGGGACTTTCTCAATGCGGTCTCGGCCCGTGACATGCGACGCTCGCTCGAGCTCTTCAATCTACTGCCCGCCAAGAGCTACGTGTGGACTTACACATTGCTGTGCGGCCGCATCCGCGAGCTTATCGTTGCCAAGGCGCTCGATGCGCGCGGACAGGGTCGTGAGCTGGCCGCAACGCTTAAGCTCCAGTCCTGGCAGGTCAAGAATCACCTGACCTGGGCACGTCGCTTTTCGATGGCAGAGCTCGTTGCCGCGCTCGAGGGCGCGGTCGATGTGGAGCTCGCGCTGAAGGGTTCGGCCGATTCTCAGACCGCGCTTTTGCTCTGGATTACGAACATCTTGAGAAAATCGTGATGATACCTGCCTATTTGACAAATTCGTTCTATCCCTTTGAGGGGGAGCGTGCTATAGTAGGCGCTTGCATGACCTCACCGTGTCTCAGAGGTGTCATACATTTTTTGCAAGGAACTCGAAAGGAACTCCAGAAGTGGCAAACATCAAGTCTCAGAAGAAGCGTATCCGCACCAATGAGGCAGCTCGCATGCGTAACAAGGCTGTCAAGTCCGAGCTCAAGACGCTGACCAAGCACGTCCAGTCCGCCGTCGCCGAGGGCGACGCCGAGAAGGCCCAGGCTGCCCTCAAGACCGTCACCAAGCGTCTCGACATGGCTGCCGCCAAGCATGTTATCCACAAGAACCAGGCTTCCAACCGCAAGTCCGGTCTTGCCAAGCTCGTGAACAGCATCAACGCCTAAGTTGTAAATTTCACACCACACAGATTACGCGCATAAATGGAGCCTGTTTTATGGAACAGGCTCCATTTTTTGTACCGCTCGGGTAAGATAGTCCGCATGGATACTTCAATTGACATTTCCCACATCCGCAACTTCTCGATCGTTGCGCACATTGACCATGGCAAGTCCACGATTAGTGACCGCATCCTCGAGCTCACCCATACCGTCGACGAACGCGACATGGAGTCGCAGCTGCTCGACACCATGGATATCGAGCGCGAGCGCGGCATCACGATCAAGTCCAATGCCGTTCGCGTGTCCTATGACGCCGACGATGGCGAGACGTATCAGTTCAATCTGATCGATACGCCGGGCCACGTGGACTTTACCTATGAGGTCTCGCGTTCGCTTGCCGCCTGCGAGGGTGCGGTGCTTGTCGTCGACGCCACGCAGGGCGTCGAGGCGCAGACCGTCTCCAACGCGACGCTCGCCATGAACGCCAATCTGGACATTGTGCCGGCCATCAACAAGATCGACCTGCCCTCGGCCCATCCCGACGAGGTTAAGACCGAGATCGAGGATGACCTGGCGATCCCTGCCGATGATGCCGTGTGCGTCTCGGGCAAGACCGGCGAGGGCATCCACGATCTGCTGGAGTCCATCGTCTTTTTGATCTCTCCGCCCAAGGGCGATGCAAACGCGCCGCTCAAGGCGCTCATCCTGGACTCGTATTTTGATGAGTACCGCGGCGTCGTTGCCACGGTCCGCGTGTTTGACGGCTCCATCAAAAAGGGCGATACCCTCCTTATGATGCAGGCAAAGGGTGACTTTTTGGTCGATGGCGTGGGCGTCAAGCGTCCCGCCGAGACACCGGTCGACGCACTGACGGTCGGCGAGGTGGGCTACGTGGTCACGGGCCTGAAGGACCCCGAGGCCGTGCGCGTGGGCGATACCCTTACGTGGGCGTCGAATCCCTGCCCCGAGCCGCTTCCCGGCTACCGTGAGGCCAAGCCCATGGTCTACACGGGCCTGTTCCCGATCGACAACAAGGATTACGAGAACCTGCGCGACGCTCTCGATAAGCTGCATGTCAACGACCCGTCGTTGGTGTGGGAGCCCGAGACTTCGGTGGCGCTCGGCTTTGGTTTCCGCGTTGGCTTCTTGGGCCTGCTGCATATGGAGGTCGTCAAGGAGCGCCTGGAGCGCGAGTTCAACCTGGACCTGATTGCCACGAGCCCTTCGGTGGACTATCATGTCTACAAGACCGACGGCGAGATGATTGATGTTCGCAGCC
>CALKBB010000027.1 GCA_937989795.1 uncultured Collinsella sp.
TCGATCGATACCGGCTGCAAGATTGATGGCTTCAATGGCGATAATGCCTGCACCTATGCGTGCGGCAAGATCGACCTCGAAGCCCAGCGGCTGCTGGATGTTACGAAGGAGAGCCTGCATCGCGGCATCGAGATGGCGCGCGGCGGCAACCGGGTAGGGGATATCGGCCACGCAGTACAGTCCTATGTCGAGGAGAACGGCTTCTCCGTCGTGCGTACCTTCGTCGGCCACGGTGTCGGCAAGGAGCTGCACGAGGATCCCGAAGTCCCGAACTTCGGCAACGCCGGGCGCGGTCCGCGTCTGGTGCCGGGTATGTGCATCGCAGTTGAGCCGATGGTGTGCCAGTACAAGTACGCGGTAAAGACACTGAAGGACGGCTGGACGGTCAAAACGTGTGACGGCGGCCTGGCAGCTCACTTTGAGCACACCATGGCCATCACTACGGCCGGTGCCGAGGTCCTGACCTACGGCTGGGAGGAACCCGGATGGACTTTGTAAGAGGCCAGCTGGTCCGCTCCAAGGCCGGTCGGGATAAGACCCGCACACTGGCTGTTCTGGCTGTGGGTGGACCGATGCTTCTGGTTGCTGACGGGGACCTGCGCAAGGTGGACAACCCCAAACGCAAAAAGATGCAGCATGTTGCACCTACGACCACCGTTCTTGAGAACGAGCTTCTGAAAAGCGATCAACAACTCAGGGATGCGATCCGCGCATATGACGCGGCGCGGAACTGACGGAACCCTTCAAGGAGGCAATCAGCTTGTCTAAAGAAGATGTCATCGAAGTAGAAGGTATCGTTCGGGAGGCCATGCCCAACACTGTGTTCAAGGTTGAACTCCTCAACAAAGAGGGTAAGCCCAACGGCCATGTGGTTATGGCTCACATTTCCGGCAAGCTGCGGACCAACTTCATCCGCATCCTGCCCGGCGACAAGGTCACGATGGAAATGTCTCCCTACGACCTGACCAAAGCCCGGATCACCTGGCGTTCCAAATAAGAAGCGCCTTGTGTTATAAAGGAGGTTAACATCATGAAGGTAAAACCTTCCGTGAAACCCATCTGCGAAAAGTGCAAGGTCATCAAGCGCAAAGGCCGCGTGATGATCATCTGCGCCAATCCGAAGCATAAGCAGCGTCAGGGCTAAAGGTCCGGGGTTAAAACCCTGGAAACCGTACCCAAAACGCTTGGGGGCCAAGTGCGTAGATTCCCGGCGCAGGCCCCGACCAGGACATGGGATGTTACTAATGGAGGTGCTTTATGGCACGTATTGCTGGTGTTGATCTGCCTCGCGAGAAGCGGATCGAGGTTGGTCTGACTTATGTTTACGGCATTGGCCAGTCCACTGCCGACGAGATTCTCGCCGGTACCGGAATTAACCCTGATACCCGCGTCAAGGATCTGACTGCTGATGACGAGGCCAAGATCCGCGACTACATCGACAAAAACAACATCATGGTAGAGGGCGACCTGCGCCGTAATGTCGCGCTTGACATCAAGCGTCTGACCGAGATCCAGTGCTACCGTGGTGTGCGCCATCGCAAGGGTCTTCCCTGCCGCGGCCAGCGCACTAAGACCAATGCGCGTACCTGCAAAGGTCCCAAGCGCACTGTCGCTAACAAAAAGAAGTAAGGAGGAACTGAGACATGGCTGCTAACAAAGCTACTGCGGCAAAAACCCGCACTAAGAAAAAAGAGCGCAAGAATATCAGCGCCGGTGCTGCTCACATCCAGAGCACCTTTAACAACACCATCGTGACCATCACCGACACGCAGGGCAACACCGTTTCCTGGTGCAGCACTGGTGCGCTGAACTTCCGTGGCTCCCGTAAGAGCACTCCTTACGCTGCGCAGAGCGCTGCTGAGGTCGCTGCCAAGGCCGCCATCGAGCATGGCATGAAGACCGTTGAGGTCTACGTTAAGGGCCCCGGTTCCGGCCGTGAGAGCGCCATCCGCGCCCTGCAGGCAACCGGCCTGGAGGTCACCATGATCCGTGATGTGACCCCCATCCCCCACAATGGCTGCCGCCCGCCCAAACGCCGCCGCG
>CALKBB010000028.1 GCA_937989795.1 uncultured Collinsella sp.
GCCGGTCGCGCTGTGCCTCTGCGGCCCTGCCGTCCAATTTGTCATGGGCCTTGTGGCCGATTTCATCATTTGGCTCGCCTCTGTTGCCGGTCCCGCTGCGACCGCGGTTATCGGCGCATTCTGGAATCTGATCATCGCCACCGGCATGCACGTGCCGATCTATACCGCCATATTGCCCGCCGCGCTCCAGAACGGTTACGACGCCATCTTATACCCCGGCACCGCGGTTGTAGCCTACACCACGCTTGCCATCGCGCTCGCCTATGGCCTGCGCGCTAAGGGCAAGGAGAGTCGAGCCACGGGCTGGAACTTGTTCATCACCTATGCCTTCGGTCGCGTGAGTGAGCCCATCATCTACGGCATCCTGTTTCGCGACAAGAAGGCTCTTGCCTGGAACATGATTGGTGGTGCTGTCGGTGGTCTGCTGGTAAGCCTTCTTCATGCCAACGTCTATATCTTCACTGGCGTTGGTTTCCCATGGATGAACGTGCTCATGTTTGCTCAGGATATCATCCCTGGCACCATCGGGTGTCTTGCTGGCGGTGCCGTGACGTTTGCGTTGGCGATGATTTTTGGATTTGAAGGACAGGAGAAGATGCCGTTGAAGTCCAAGAGCGGCGATTCTGAGGCCGTTGAATCCGTCGAGGCATAAGAGGCTACTACACAAATATGCTCCCCAGCCGTTGCGCGGTCCGACCCCTTGGCCGCGCAACGGTACTGTGCTGTTGCGCGGCACTTGCCGAGTCCGTTGCGTTCGACAGTGTGGGCCGGGAATTTGATAGAAAGGACGACACCATAATGTTTAGAGAAGATTTTTTATGGGGCGGGGCTCTGGCTGCAAACCAGTGCGAGGGAGGATGGAACGAAGGCGGTCGCGGTTTAGCCAATTCCGACATGCTGCCGTTTGGCGATCAACGCATGGACGTCATGCGGGGAGACCTTGATCCGCGTGCGTTGGCACCCGACAGCTTCTATCCCGCTCGCAAGGGCATTGATTTTTACCATAGGTACAAGCAGGATATTGAACTGTTTGCCCAGATGGGTTTTAAATGCCTGCGCTTATCAATCGCCTGGAGCCGCATTTTTCCCAAAGGAGACGAAGCCGAGCCCAATGAAGAAGGCCTTGCCTTTTACGAGGATGTTTTTAGGACGTGTCGCGCGCATGACATTGAGCCTTTGGTGACGCTCAACCACTATGATGTCCCCATGCATCTCGTCGATGCGTATGGCGGATGGCGCGATCGCAGGTTGGTCGACCTGTTCGAGCGATATTCGCGTACCGTGTTCGAGCGCTATCGGGGATTGGTCAATTATTGGCTGACCTTTAACGAGATCAACATCATGACGCAGGCGTGCTTTATGGCGGCGGGGATCATCTTCGAGCAAGGGGAGAATCGCTATGCAACGGTTCACACGGCCGTGCACCATGTATTGGTTGCGAGCGCCCGTGCGGTCGGGGCGTGTCATGAACTGTGCCCTGGGGCGAAGATCGGTTGCATGCTCAACGCAGGTGTCTTCTATCCGGCTACATGTGATCCGGACGATGTGCTGGCTGCGCAGGCTGAGAATCGCAGCCATTACATGTTTACCGACGTCCAGGTGCGCGGTGCGTACCCGAGCTATGTTCTCAAGGAATACGCCCGCCATGGTTTTGAGGTGCCCTATCGGGATGATGACCGCGAAATACTGGCTGCAAACCTGGTCGATTTCGTCTCGTTTTCGTATTACTCGACGCGCGTCGCAAAAGCGCATGCGGAAGGTCAGTTCGATTCGAACCTTCTTCGCTCGGCGCCTAATCCGTATCTAAAACAGGAGCCTTGGGGGAGGTTTATCGACCCCAAAGGGCTGCGCGTCACCATGAATGAAATCTGGGATCGCTATCAAAAGCCGCTGTTCATCGTCGAAAACGGTTTGGGTGCTCCTGATGTGCCGGAAGATTCGGGTGAAATAGAAGACGACTATCGAGTTGAATACCTGCGGGCCCACATCGAGGCGATGAGGGAGACCGTCGAGCTCGACGGGGTGGAACTCATGGGATATACCTGTTGGGGCCCGATCGATTTGGTTTCGGTCGCCACAGGACAGATGCGTAAGCGCTACGGGTTTATCTATGTCGATCGAGACGATAGCGGTGCGGGCTCGTTTGAGAGACGTAAAAAGAAAAGCTTCGAATGGTACCGACGCGTAATAGCAAGCAATGGCGAAGACCTTGCGTAATAACGTTAAGATGGACAAATGCGCCCGTTGGGGGAATAGTCGTGCCACTTCGCTTGACAACAGGCTAAACTAGCTATTAAACATTTACTACTCTGTTTAGATTGAATTTGCGGTCGTTTATTTGCCGAGCTATCGAGTTGCGATGCTCCGCCGCGGCCGTTGCTAGGGGGAACAATGGCCAAAGCAAGTGATCGCGAGATCAGCCGCATCACCGGTTTTTCGCCTGCGACCGTGTCCAACGCGCTCAACCGCAAGCGCAGCGTGAGTGAGGAGACCGCCAAGGTCATCCTGGAGTGCGCACAGTCGCTGGGCTATCAGCAGTCGACGCAGCTCGAGAGCATTCAGTTCGTGCTTGCGCGCAAGACGGGCGCCATCCTGGACGAGAGCACCTTCCATCCCGCGGTCATCGAGGGCGTGGAGCGCCAGGCGCGTCGCCACGGCATGAGCACGAGCTTTGTCTCGCTCGACTTTAGCGACCTGGACGCCGTGCGCCCGCAGGTCGAGGGCCTGATCGCCGACCCGTCGGCCGCCATCGTGCTGATGGGTACCGAGCTGGGCGAGGAGGACTACGCCCTGTTCGCCGACGCTGCCGCCCACCTGATTGTGCTCGACGGCTGGAGCGATCGCCAGTACTTCGATGCCGTAGTCATCGCCAACACCGATTCGGTGCTGCGTGCCGTGGATTACCTTATCGAGAAAGGCCACAGGCAAATCGGCTATCTGGCGGGCGACCTTCGGATCCGCAACTTTAAGGACCGCGAGCGCGGCTATCGCCAAGCGCTTGAGGACGCGGGCCTCGAGGCCAATCCGGCATGGCGTGTCACGTTGGGCACCACGCTCGAGGGTGCCTATCGCGACATGGGCGTGTGGCTCGACAACGTCTCGCGCGACGATCTGCCGACGGCTTTCTTTGCCGAGAACGACGTGCTCGCCGTGGGTGCCATGCGCGCGTTCAACGAGCACGGTATTCGCGTGCCCGAGGATGTCTCGATCATCGGCTTTGACGACCTGTCTTTGGGCGCCTTCTCCAACCCGCCGCTCACCACGGTGCATGTTCCCAAGCACGAGGTGGGCGAGATCGCGGTGCGTCGCCTGGTGGGCAACATCCGCAACCCCAAGAGCTATACCTGCAAGACGGCCGTGTCGACCTACTTTGTCGAGCGCCAGAGCGTGTGCGAGATCTAGGCGAAGAAAACGCCGGGGCGCAGGGCGGCAAAGCTCGCTAAGGCAGCCATATCTAACGCTACTAAGAGAGGGTCCTTCGGGGCCCTCTTTTTGTTTCCCTTGTATGTTCAGTTTGTTTACATACCGTTTAGGCTGATTTCTCTACCGTTTACGGGACTTTCGCGCTAGACTATTAAACAAAAGAGTAAAACATTTAGTAAACAGAACAAAACGAAACATGCGTCTGTTTACTGAACATGTGATTAGGGGAGGACGTACATGGACAAGATCAAGCTCGGCTTTGTGCCCACGCGCCGCAGCATCTTTAGCGCGCCGGACGCAATCAAGTATCGCGGCCTGACGGCTGATCGCCTGCGCGAGATCGGCGTCGACATCGTGGATATCGACGACATCAATGACGAGGGCCTGCTGTTCGACGACAGCCACATTGAGCCTATCGTCAAGAAATTCCGCGCCGAGGGCGTCGATGGCATTATGCTGTGCCACGCCAACTTTGGCACCGAGTACGTTTGCGCTCGCCTTGCCCGCGAGCTCGGCCTGCCCGTGCTGCTGTGGGGCCCGCGCGACGAGCGCCCCGAGCCCGACGGCACGCGCCTGCGCGATAGCCAGTGCGGTCTGTTCGCCACCGGCAAGGTCCTGCGCCGCTTCCAGGTTCCCTTCACCTACATGACCAACTGCCGCCTGACCGACCCCGAGTTCGAGCGCGGCGTTTGGG
>CALKBB010000029.1 GCA_937989795.1 uncultured Collinsella sp.
AAGCGTAGTTGTCCGTCACATCGTTGCCGTCCTTGTCGCGGATGACGATGCGCGTCGCGCCCGCCTTCACGGCCGGTTTCAGCTCTTCTTCGTACACGCCCACATTCATCTGGCTGCCGGTGATGTCCAACGTGGTTTCGTCCACATAGTGGCCGTCCACCAGACGCGCGGTGGTATAGCTCGTGCCGAGTTCGATTTCGCCCTTGGCGTTCAGCTTCGCGCCGTGCGCGCTGCCGTCGTATCCCACGGTGTTCGGCTCAGCGATGATCTTGACCTTCTTATCCTCGTCCTCGCTGTCGCCGCGCCTTGTGATCTTCAGGCCGCCATTCACGCGCGTGATGGTCTTGTACTGGTCGTTCACCGTGTCTCCAGTCACGAACTTCTTCATGACAGCACAGGCTTTTCCATTGACGTAGTCGTTGGAGATGTCATCTCCGATTAGGGCGAGCTTGCCCATTGTGGGGACGAGCTGAAATTTCTCGCCCAAATCGCAGACAGATAGAGAGAAACAATTGTCTTCTCCGAGCATATGCCTAAGCATGTCAAGCAACGTGCTTTTGCCATTTGCTCCAGATCCCTGAAGCAATATCATTCGCGAGACGTCATGACCGCGATAGAGAGCCAATCCGAACATCTCCCAGAGGTTTGCGACAATAGCATCGTTGTTCTGGGCGATACTGCAGAAAGTAGAATCTACAAGCTCAGATTTTGCTTTGGGGTTCCAATTGTGAGGGATCTCGTTAAGAAGGAGATAATCGCATGGGTTATCCACTAGCTGCCCTGTATCGATATCCAGCACGCCGTTTTTAAAACGAATGAATCTTGGATCCGCTTGACGCCTGTTTGGAGCCATCAAATGAAGGTAGTCCATCACCTCCTTGCGGTAACTACCTCTTGCATCCTTTCGATTGTTCAGAATGGCACGGTAGATGGCATTCTGACCGTACTCATAGTTACCCTTAACCTTGATTGCGGGCGTTCCTTCAACGAAGCCCGCATCTTGTTGATTTATCAGTAAGTCACCCATTTCGTTGAAGCCAAGCACCTCGTCCTTTTCAGTCGCTTGCTCCTTGGGACATTTTTCTAGGAACGTCTCAAGATATGAATCTGCATTGACTTCTGTATAGAGTAGTTGTCGGGTATTCATGCCACGAGTGGCACCAGCAAGGCGAGTCAGCCTTGACGGGTTCTTGTTCGCAGAGTCGCAGGGGCTACCATATTTGGCCTCAAGCGCCCCGTGCAGCTCTACCACCTTGCGCTTATAGTCTTTCGCGTTCGATGCGTCGACACGCACTATGGCATGAACAGATTTATTTCCCGAATCTGTCATCGACAGAATGGGCAGGCCAGAGTCGAGTAGTCGTTCAATTTGTTCTTCTTTTGAGATGTCATCGTACTCGATAAGAGCATTTCGAAATGAAGTGACATTCTCGTTTAGACGTCGCCCTACCTTCATCGGGTTTACGCAAAAAAGGATTCCTGCCTGTGAGTTGTATTCAGGGAACACTTCTTCAATCGAGTTAGCGTTTCGCAGCTTTTCAATCAGCTTGTAAGCATTGTGGAATTCGGGCTTTCCATTTGGGAGCCACTTTCCCTCATCGTTTTTGTGAAAATGCGTGTTGAAACAGATGATATCGCTAGCTGAAAACAATGCCTCAAGCTGGAGTGCGGCCTGCTCGGCACTGGAAAGATCGGCAGATATTTGTTGAGGGGGATTTCCTTTGCGCTCGGTTCCTAGCGGTTTGTTGGAGCCCCAGTTCAAGACATTTCGGATGATGCGACTGATTTCATCGTCATCCAATGGAGGGTTGCAACGCATCTTGTTTGCCTGATGCATCAAATCGGTGATCGTGGATGAGTTTTTACGTTCCTTTTTTAGTTGGATACCGTAGGAGAAGATGGTCGAATTGCGCTTGCCTTCGTTAATAGTCGTGGGGAGCGAATCGGTCGCCGCGGAATTTATTTCTGCCATATATTTGTTT
>CALKBB010000030.1 GCA_937989795.1 uncultured Collinsella sp.
GTCGTGAGCGGCGAGAGCCATAGCATCACCTCCGCGCAGGTGACCATCGGTCGCGAGCGCTCAGTTTCCGACATTGCCCTGCGCGACCCCAACGTGTCGCGCCGCCACGCCCAGCTCACCTTTACGGGCTCGGATTGGTCGATCGAGGACCTCAATTCCACCAACGGCACGCTCGTCAACAACCGTCGCATCACGCGCTGCCCGCTGCGCAACGGCGACCTGCTGACGTTTGGCCTGAGCACGTTCGAATTTAGGGGATAGTCGCTTATGAACATCGATATCGTCCTGTTTGCAGGCCGCATTGTCCTGGTCGTCCTGCTCTACATCTTCCTGTTTGCCGTCATGAAGACCGGCGTGGGGCTCGTGCGCGGCCAGCGCCGCGACTCGGCTATCTGGACGATCGATGTGGACAAGGGCCCGCGCGGCATCCGCGGCATCCACGTGGATATGCTCGGCCCCGTCATCGTCGGCCGTTCGCCGTCGTCGGACATCTGCATCAACGAACCGTTTGTCTCGGCCTCGCATGCGCGTTTTTCGCTGCAGGGCCCGGCACTTATTATCGAGGACCTCAACTCGCTTAACGGCACGCTCGTCAACGGCCGCCAGCTCGTGGAGCCCGCAACGCTGCGTGAGGGCGACGAAGTCCAGATTGGCGACGTGGTCATGAAGGTGAACCGTCGATGATCGACGAGGAGAACAAGTCCGCAACCATGCCAGAGACGTCGGGCGCCCCCGCGGCCGCGCCGGCTCATGCTGCCCCGGCGGGCCCTGCGCCCGTGGAGCCCGAGGACACCGTGTTCTCCCTGCCTCTTTCGCATGTAACGCATGATATTTCGGATCTCGCCGATAACGAGGACGAAGAGGATGCCGTAGCGGCGCCCATCGGCGCACATGCTGCGGAACAGCCCACAGCGCCCGAAGCAACCCCGGCGCCGGCTCACTTTGCAGAGCCCGTCGCCGCGGCAATCAACGAGAGCGCTGCGGTGTTTGCGGCACCCGAGCCCGCCGCGCCGGCGTTTCCCATAGCCCCGGCATCCGAGGTTGCGCCCGCGTCTACGCCGACGCCCGAGTCTATAGACGTCAGCCCGCAAGACGACGAGTCGACCGCCCGCGTTTCCGAGGAGCCCGACTCCCCGGACACCGGCGATTCCGAATCAAACGCCGTGACCGACACCGTCTCTCCCGGTGACACAGCCGAGATCGACGTTGCCGCCGTTGAGGCCAAGCTCAAAGACCCCGGCTCGACCATGAGCTTTGAGCCCCTGACCGAGGAGCGCATCGGAGCCATGGCCCGGGGCATTCTGGAGGTGGCCGCCCTGCCGGACCCGGTGGGCCGGGTGCTGAAACGGGTGGAGCGCCCCAACGGGCTGGTGATCGAAAAGACCGCCGTGCCGATGGGCGTCATCGCCATCATCTACGAGAGCCGCCCCAACGTGACCAGCGACGCCGCCGCCCTTGCCATCAAGAGCGGCAACGCCTGTGTACTGCGCTGCGGCAAGGAGGCTTGGCGCTCGGCCCACGCCATCG
>CALKBB010000031.1 GCA_937989795.1 uncultured Collinsella sp.
TTGGTGGATGGACGCGAGCGCCAGAGCGATGATG
This sequence comes from uncultured Collinsella sp., assembly GCA_937989795.1. Taxonomy (GTDB): domain Bacteria; phylum Actinomycetota; class Coriobacteriia; order Coriobacteriales; family Coriobacteriaceae; genus Collinsella. The sequence goes on from CALKBB010000031.1 coordinate 35, forward strand.
GTGAGCCGAGCCGCACGAGCGGTATGCCGACGCTCGAGGTGTTGCGCGGTGCGGGGCTCAAAAATGTTTGCTGCGTAGTGACGCGCTATTTTGGTGGCACGCTGTTGGGTCCTGGTGGCTTGGTGCGTGCCTATACTGCGGCGACGCAGGCGGCGGTGGCGGCTGCTCGGGAGGCCGGGCGGATCGTCGAGATGACGAGCGTCGTGCCTGTTGACGTGCATGTGGCCTATCCGCAGTATGAGCAGGTGCTTCGTTTGGCGCAGGATTCGGGTGCCAAGGTTTCGGATACCGATTACGCGGATGCCGTGACACTTCATTTGGTGTTTAAAGCGGGGGAGCAGGGGCCGTTTTGCGCTAAGATGCGCGAGCTTATGGCGGGGCGCGAGGAGATCGAGGTCGGCGATCCCGAATTTGCCGAGTTCTAACGACGACGGCCGGCGTGCTTTTGGATGGATCCCAAGCGCGCCGGCCGTGGTTTTATGTTACTGCCGTTTACTCGGCAAGCTGCTTTAGCACATCACAGGCGATCTCGATGGCATCGTCGATGCAACCTGGGCAGCTGCGGAGCGGACCCTTATCCGATCCGATGCCCTTGAGCGTGCCGCAGACGGTCGTCGTGTTCTTCTCGCCAAAACGCTTGGCGATTTCGCGCGACAGCTTGTAGGTCTGGCCCTTGGTCTTGGGGTTTTCCATGCCGTCGCTCATTACAAAGCCCATGATGGCCACGGCTCCCGAGATGGCGCCGCAGGTTTCGGTCATGCCGCCCATGCCGGCACCAAAGCCCTCGGTGAGGGTAAAGGCGATCTGGGGGTCGAGCCCGACGGCGGGCGCGAGCGTGCAGGCGACGGCCTGGGCGCAGTTAAAGCCACGGGCGTGGTACTCGGCAGCCTGAGCCTGACAGGCGGTGATGTCGAGCTGGGCCGTATCGATTTGCTTCATCGTTGTCTCCTTGGTCACGGTGTACCCGCCTATGGTACCCGTGACGGTGCGTGTAATCATCGAGAGCTTCATGGATGCCTCATTTTATCTATCGAGCAAATGCCCAAGGCTTGAGATAAATACCCCTGATCAATTAGTCACATAACCTACCTTGGGGATGGGTTGAGAGGGGTGCGGGGTAGCGGTATCGTGGACCGAATAAAACTAAAACCCAGGCAAGGGAGCTAGATATGAGCAAGCAGACCATCGGTACGACGTGTGTTCAGGGCGGCTATCACCCGGGAGATGCCGAGCCGCGTCAGGTGCCCATCTACCAGTCCACCACGTGGAAGTACGACACGTCCGAGCACATGGGCAAGCTGTTTGACCTGGAGGAGTCGGGCTACTTCTATAGCCGTCTGCAGAACCCCACGTGCGATCTGGTTGCCGCCAAGATCTGCGAGATGGAGGGCGGCACCGCAGCGATGCTCACGAGCTCGGGCATGGCCGCGAATTTCCTTGCGATCTTTAACGTGGCCGGTGCCGGCGATCACGTAGTCGCGAGCTCTGCCATCTATGGCGGCACGTACAACTTGCTCGCCCACACCATGGGCCGTATGGGGCTGACCTGCACGTTCGTTGCCCCCGACTGCACCGATGAGGAGTTGGAGGCAGCCTTCCAACCCAACACCAAGCTCGTCTTTGGCGAGACGATCGCCAACCCCGCCCTTGCCGTGCTCGATATTGAGCGCTTTGCCAAGGCCGCGCATGACCACGGCGTGCCGCTGATGGTCGACAACACCTTCCCGACGCCCGTGATGTGCCGTCCCTTTGAGTGGGGCGCCGACATCGTTACGCACTCCACCACCAAGTACATGGATGGACATGCTGCCTACCTGGGCGGCGTGATCGTCGACCACGGCCAGTTTGACTGGATGGCCCATGCGGACAAGTTTCCGGGTCTCACCACGCCCGATGAGAGCTACCACGGCGTGACCTATGCCGAGAAGTTCGGTCGCGAGGGCGCCTTCATTACCAAAGCAACCGCTCAGCTCATGCGCGACCTCGGCCCCATGCAGAACCCGCAGGCGGCGTTCTTCTTGAACAGCTCGCTCGAGAGCCTGCATGTGCGCATGCCGCGTCATTGCGAGAACGGCCTGGCCGTTGCCAAGTTCCTGCAGAGCCATCCCAAGGTGCGCTTCGTGAGCTATCCGGGCCTGGAGGGCGACAAGTACTATGACCTGGCTCAGAAGTACATGCCCAACGGTACCTGCGGCGTCGTGAGCTTTGGCTTTAACGGTGGCCGCGCGGCGGCCGAGACCTTTATGAAGAGCCTCAAGCTCGCCCAGATCGCCACGCACGTGGCCGACGCCCGCACTTGCTGCTTGCATCCTGCTAACGCCACGCATCGCCAGATGAACGATGAGGAACTCATCGCCTGTGGCATCTCCGCCGACATGGTGCGCCTGTCGTGCGGCCTCGAGGACACAGCCGATCTGATTGCCGACCTTGAGCAGGCGCTCGAGCAGTGCTAGGCTAGCGTTCGCACAAGGCGCCGATGCTGGCAGAAAGCTTCGGCGACCTTTCGTTCCGATTCCGTAGGCGGGACCCCAATCGCAACTGTTCGCAGGCGATGGGGCCCCGTTTTTTGTGTTGCGCCACTCGAAAGGATGGATATGGAGAAAACTGCAGAGCAGCTGCGCCGCGAGCACATTGCTCTAGAGGGCGACACCCATGGCAAGAACAAATGGGCGATTCTGTTTACCGTGCTCATCATGACGTTTATGTCGTGTCTGGATTCGACCGTCGTGACCGTGGCACTGCCCGTGATGCAAAAGGAACTGGGCGTGGGCCTCGACCGCATCCAGCTGGTAAGCTCGGTGTATCTGCTTGCGACGTGCGTGGCCATGCTGCCGTTTGGCCGCCTGGGCGACGTGCGCGGCAAGGTCGGCGTATTCCAGCTGGGCGTAATCGTCTTTACGGCCGGTTCGCTGCTGTGCGGCCTTTCGGCCTCGCTCGAGGTTCTTATTCTGGCGCGCATCGTTCAGGGCGTCGGTTGCGCGGCGGCCATGGCTAACAACATGGGTATCATCACCGAGTCGTTCCCGGCGCGCGAACGAGGCCGTGCCATGGGTATTCTTGCGACCTTCGTGGCCCTCGGCATGATGTGTGGCCCCGTGCTCGGTGGCATGCTAGTGGCAAGCTTTCCCTGGGAGAGTATCTTCCTCATCAACCTGCCTATTGGCGTAATCTCGTTTATCGTTGGGCTCTACACGCTGCCGCATGTTAAGCCGGAGGCCGGCGAGCGCCCCATGTCGTTGGCGGAGGCCGCGCGTCGCTGCTTTGCAAATTCGGCCTTCACCATCAACCTTGCCTGCATGCTCATCGTGTTCGTTGGTATCGGCGCATCCGAGTTTATTCTGCCGTTCTATTTTCAGGACGCTCACGGCTTTAGCTCCGATATTTCCGGACTGCTCTTTTTGGCACTGCCGATGGTGAATGCCTTTATCGGTCCGCTTTCGGGTACGGTTTCGGACCGTGTTGGCTGCGAGGGCCCCACGGCGGTCGGCCTGGGCGTGTACGTGTGCGGTCTCTTTGCGGTAAGCACGCTCGACGAGCACTCTTCTATCCCTGTAATCGTGTGTTGCGTCGCGTTTATGTCGTGCGGCACGTCGATTTTCCAGAGCCCCAACAACTCGCTGTATATGGGTTCGGCCCCGCGCGAGGCGCTCGGTTTTGCAGGCAGCTTGGGCAGTTTGGCGCGTTACGCCGGCATGGCACTCGGCATTACGGTGGCGTCGAATATCCTGTATGGGCAGATGAGCGTGGCGATGGGCGAGGCCGTGACCAGTTTTGTTGCAGGCCGTCCGGATGTGTTCCTGTTTGGTTTCCGTTCGGTGTTCTACGTGCTCATGGCTGTGGCCGCTGTGGGCTTTGCGCTCGCCATGGTGCGTTTGGTGAGGGTGCGCGCCCGCCATTAGCTTGTGGAGGCAGGCTTGCCACGAATCGGGCCTATCTACTTGTCTTGCGGCTTTATGGTGCGATGCGGCTTGTGGGACGGGCGGGGGTCGGTCCATGGTAGACTATCGAACAACGTTTATTAATCGCGCGGTATCGTTGCCGCGAGAAGGGGTTGCGCCATGCAGGAGCTTGAGGATCGTATTCGCCATGACGGCATCGTAAAGGCCGGTAACGTCCTTAAGGTTGATGCCTTCCTCAACCACCAGTGCGACGTTGAACTGTTCGACCACATGGGCGCCGAGTGGGCCCGTCTGTTCGAGGGTGTCGAGATCAACAAGATCCTGACCATCGAGGCTTCGGGCATTGGTATGGCCTGCATCGCGGCTCAGCATTTTGGCGGCGTGCCGGTTGTCTTTGCCAAGAAGGCGCAGTCCATCAACCTCGACGGCGAGCAGTATGCCACGACCATCTACTCCTTTACCAAGCAGAAGGAGTACCCGGTCATCGTTGGCAAGCGCTTCCTGTCCGAGGGTGATAAGGTCCTGATTATCGACGACTTTTTGGCCAACGGCTGCGCGCTCGAGGGCCTTATTAAGATCTGCGAGGCTGCGGGTGCCGAGGTATCCGGTATTGGGATTGCGGTGGAGAAGGGCTTCCAGGGCGGTGGCGATAAGCTCCGCGAGCGCGGCTTCCGCGTCGAGAGCCTGGCCCGTATCGCCGATATGGACTGCGAGAACGGCGAGATCACCTTCGCCTAAGCGCGCAACACAAGCGATTGGTATGCGATGTGACAAAGGGACTGTCCCTTTGTCACATTTTTTGTATGAGGGGAGGTGTTGATATGGATGAGAACAAGATGGGATGGCGCGAGTATGCGCGCTATGCCGAGATGTCGGCCGAGGAGTTGGCGCGCGATTGCGAGGTGCAGGTGTTTCGCGCGACGGGTCCGGGCGGACAGGGCGTGAACACGACGGACTCGGCGGTACGCATGAAACATATCCCTTCGGGGATTGTCGTGATGGCGCGCGAGAGCCGCAGTCAGTTCCAAAACCGTAGCAGCTGCCTACGTAAGCTGCGCGCTGAGCTTGAGCGTCGCGGGCGTCCACCGCGCCGACGCGTAAAGACCAAGGTGCCTCAGCGCTCTCGCCAGCGCAGGCTCAATGACAAGCACTTCAACGCCATTAAAAAGGCCAACCGTCGCAAGCCGGGCAGTGACGAATAGCCTACTCATAAGTTGCGGTGAAATAGGGACTGTTTTGCGGCTTTAGCTGCATAAACAGTCCCTATTTCACCGCAACTTAGGTGGGGTTAGCGGGTGGGGCGCCAGACATGGAGGGCGCCGGCGAGGATGTCGACCTCGATGCGCGAGGCGACGATGGGCTCGCCGTCGGCTTGGATGGGGTAGTCTGGCTCCTCAAAAGTGAGCTCGGCATGGCGGCAGTGGCGCATGCGAACCGGTGGCAGCTTGGTGTGGTGGCCATCTTTGGCCGAAAGGAACATGGGAAGCGCGACCGCACGAGGGACGGGGCCGCAGGCGTAGCAGACGTCGAGTATGCCGTCGCAGGGGTCGGCATCGGGACAGATGCGATAGCCCGAGCCATACGTGGGGCCCAGCTGAATCGCCATGATGGTCGCCCTCACGCGCTCGGCGGGCGCCCCGTCAAAGCTGACTGTCATGCCGTTTTCTTTTGCTGTTTTCAGGCATGTCAGGATCAGTTCACTGCAGCTTTTTCCAAGTGCAGGAGTGATACCGCTCAAATGAAGCCATGTATATCCTTCCAGAAGTTTCTTTACATCTGTTTTGCTGAAGTCGTACTCC
>CALKBB010000032.1 GCA_937989795.1 uncultured Collinsella sp.
GCCCTCGCGTGCTGCGCTGGAAAACGCTTACGCGTTTCCTCAGCTCCGCACCCTTGCGGGTTCGAATCCCTCTGCACGGGGCCCAAAAAGGAAAGGCCCCCATCGCTGGGAGCCTTTTCAATCAAGTGGTGGGCGATGAGGGATTCGAACCCCCAGCCTTGTGCGTGTAAAGCACCTGCGCTAACCGTTGCGCCAATCGCCCGCGGTCATAGAGTATAGCCGATATCTGGCTCGGTACACTGCTAATCCATAACGCAATATCGATGGATCCTGTGAGTGTGATGCCGACGCGGGCCTGCCTTGCTAATCGATGCTGTGTCTTTACGGTTTCCCGGGAAGTCGCATCCTTGCGGGTGCGTTAAAGTTGTTACGAGATGTAAACCGTTAACAGCGGATAATCCAGAAAGGTTCAAGATGCACCAATCTGACCGTATGACCACGACTACTGTCGCCGCTCTTGCCGACCTGCTCAATAAGAGCGGCGAGCTGCGCGGATCTGAGCGCCTCGACGGCCGAGCCGTGACCGGCTGCTCATTTGATTCCCGTGCGGTCGCGGTGGGAGATGTGTTCTTTTGCAAGGGCGCTTCCTTTAAGTCATCGTTTCTATCGATGGCGCTCGACGCCGGTGCCGTTGCCTTTGTGTGCGAGGAGTCTTTGGTAGACGAGCTTGCTCCGCTGGGCAAAGAGCGCGGTGCGGCCATGCTGGTCGTTCGTAGCGTACGCACGGCGATGGCGCTATTGCCGCCGGAGGTCTACGACCGTCCCGATCGCGACGTTAAGATCGTGGGCATTACCGGCACCAAAGGCAAGACCACGGCGGCCTTCATGCTCCAGTCCATTATCAAGGCGGCGGGCAAGTCCTGCGGCATGATTGGTTCGGTGAGCACCGACGATGGTATCGAGTGCTACGAGAGTACCAACACCACGCCCGAGGCTCCCGAGGTCTGGCGCCATATCGCCAATTGCCGTACGTCCGGCCGTCAGTTTATGGTTATGGAAGTCTCGAGCCAAGCGCTCAAGTACCAGCGCGTCGAGAACCTGCCCTTTGACGTTGCGTGTTTCCTCAATATCGGTCGCGATCACATTTCGCCTATCGAGCACCCTACGTTCGAGGATTATTTTGAGAGCAAGCTCAGGATTTTCGACCAGGCAAAAACGGCCGTGGTCAATCTTGGCACCGACGAGGTCAATCGCGTGCTCGAGGCGGCATCGACGGCCGAGCACCTCGTGACCGTTGGCGTTGAGCATCCTGAGGCTAGCCTGTGGGTAAGCGACGTGCGCATGGTTGGCTTTAACATCGAGTTTAACATGCATGGCCTGAGCGCCGATGAGCCCGCGGCGGGGGAGAAGATTCTGCTGGGTATCGCGGGCGATTTTAACGTGGAAAACGCGCTGGTGGCAATTGCCGCCGCGCGCGAGATTGGCATTGGCATCGACGCCATCAAAAAGGGCCTTTCCAAATTCCGCGTGCCCGGTCGCATGGAGGTTGTGGAGTCGAAGGACGGTCGTGTGGTCTGCGTCGTGGACTACGCGCACAACCAGCTTTCATTCCGTTCGCTGTTCTCGTCGGTCAAACGCGCCTTTCCCGCCAGCCCCGTTATTGCGCTGTTTGGCGCCGCCGGCGGCAAGGCTCAGGAGCGCCGCGAGCAATTGCCGCGCGAGGCCGCGCCGTATTCCGATCTGATGATTTTTGCCAACGAGGACCCCGCTCGCGAAGACCCGATGAAGGTCTGTCGTGAGCTCGCGGAGAATGTCCCCGATGACACGCCGAGCAAGATTATTCTTGATCGCGAGGCGGCAGTGCACGCGGCCTTTAAGGCGGCACGCGAGGAGTACATCAGCCCCGATGCGCCCACGATTGTGTTGTTGCTCGCCAAGGGCGACGAGGAGCTCATGCATGTGGGCGACGAATTCGTGCCCATAGAGAGTGACCTTTCGCTGGCGCATCGCCTGATCGATGTTACCCAGTTTGACTGATACATTGTGTTGACGACGGTGCGTTGAGGGCGCCGTCGTTCCAAGTGCGACTCGCTTAAGCGAGCCTCACTACTCAAGACCAGCCCCTTCTATGTAAACGGAGTGACCATGTCCCACAACATCCTGCCGACCGTTGCCGAGCTTTCGGGCGAGATGCGCGAGCGTCTTGCCAAGGTCAAGTATATCTTTACCGATCTGGACGCCACGATGCTCGCCCCCGGCTCGTGCGTGCTGCGCGATAACGACGGCAATCCTTCGACCAAGCTCGTCGAGGCGGTTGTCGCGCTCACTCGTGCCGGCATCCAGGTGGTCCCCACCTCGGGTCGCAATCGCACCATGATCCACGAGGACGCCCGCGTGCTCGGCCTCAACTCCTACATCGGCGAGATGGGCGGCCTGGTTATGTACGACCTCAAGGCCAACGATTGGGAGTACCTGACGGGCGACATGCCCTACGACCCCGCCTGCGGTCTCACGCCGCACCAGGTGATCGAGCAGACCGGCGTGTGCGAGAAGATCCTTGCCCGCTGGCCGCACAAAATCGAGTACCACAACGACATGTCGACTGGCAACAAGTACCGCGAGGTCACCGTCGGCATGCGCGGCGATGTGCCCGACGACGAGGTTCAGGCCATCCTGGACGAGGCCGGCTGCGGTCTGATCTGGGCTTGCAACGGCCATCTGACGCACCTGTCCAAGCCGACGACGCTCGAGCTTGATCGCGTCGAGGACGGCCGCGCCTTCAATATCAATCCGGCGGGTCTCAACAAGGGCGTTGCCATTGCGCGCTTCTGCGAGCACCTGGGGATCGAGCGCGAGGAGACGCTTGCACTCGGCGACTCCGAGTCCGACTTCTACATGGCCGACCACGTGGGCATGTTCTGCCTGGTCGAGAACGGTCTGACGAGCGTCGGCGCCCCGGAGTTCTTGGACACCTGCGACAATGCCTATGTAACGCGCGGCAAGATTGTCGACGGTTGGGTGGCAACGGCCGAGCTGCTGGTCGCAGCCCGTTCGTAGCGCGACGCATCACGCGTGGTCGCATTTTTCGAGAGAGAATCTGGTGAGGTAATGTCCGATATCGAGAATCTGGCCGGGGACACGCGTCCGATCGGCGTGTTCGACTCGGGCCTGGGCGGCTTGACGGTCGCGCGCGCGATCGCAACGGCCCTTCCGCATGAGTCTGTTTACTACTTTGGCGACACCAAGCGCTGTCCCTATGGCGTGAGGGATGAGGACGAGGTGCGCTCGTTTGCCCTGCAGGTGGGCCGCTGGCTCTCGCACCACGATGTCAAGATCATGGTCATCGCTTGCAATACGGCAACGGCCGCCGCCCTGCGCGTCGCGCAACAGGTGCTCGATGTTCCGGTCATCGGCGTGATCGCGCCGGGCGCGCGTGCCGCCATTAACAGCACGCGCACGCGCCGCGTGGGCGTGCTGGCCACCAACCTTACGATTCGGTCTGGCGCGTACACGCGCGCTATCCAGGACCTGGATGCGGGCGTCGATGTGTACGGCTGCCCTGCCTCAAGCTTTGTCGAGGTGGTCGAGAGCGAGCTTGCCTCGGGCGCGCATCTGCAGGAGCAGTGGCTCGAAAACGACGACATCTTCGACACCCCCCAGGTGCGCTCGTTAGTCGGTGCGACGGTCGAGCCCCTGCTGGGGCACGGCATTGACACCGTGGTGCTTGGATGCACGCATTTTCCGCTGCTTGCGGGCCCCATTCGCCATGCGCTGGGATCTCATGTGCGCGTGGTGAGTTCTGCC
>CALKBB010000033.1 GCA_937989795.1 uncultured Collinsella sp.
GCTGTAGGCGTCCTCATTCGGAAGCACCCCGGGCTGGAGCCTCGCCACAGCGTCCGCGACTATCAGCGCGGGAAGCTCTCCGCCGGTGAGGACGTAATTCCCCACCGAAAGCTCCTCGGCTTCCAGCTCGTCAAGCACGCGCTGGGCCGCGGTCTCGCCCTGCATGCCCAGACGCTCGGTCAGGTCGGAGATGGTGCCACCCGCCTGCTCGAACATATCGGACACGCTGCGGGCGATATCGGGGGTGCCGGCATCCTTGCGGACCTGCTCGCCCTTGGTATTGAGGTCGTCAAGGACCTTCTTGCCGCCCTCAACGGCAACGGCGGCGGCGCCGAAGCCCACGTTGATGGCACCGTTAACAAGCTGATCGAATTTCATAACCATGGTTGGCTCCAATCATGAACAACTGCATTGGCGTTCTTGTACCCAAGATTGAGCGAAAGCGACAAAGCGTTTTAGCGCTATTCGATCGACGGGAAATCCCTATCTCACGTTGTCGTTCATCGCGAAGGAGTTCTTCATGGCGCAGCTCGTGGTGTAGAGTACCTTGCCCAACAGAGCATCGGTCTCCACGCGCACGAGTTCGGCAAAGGTCTCGTTGGCGCGGGCGAGCTCGGCAGGCACCTCGGCCTCGGGCAGCGCGGCTACGGCAGCGTCAACGTCGTGAATCTGCTTGTGGCCCATGCCGCCGACTTTCTCCTGATAATCCTCGACTGCGCGACCGCACTCATGGAAGCGAACGTCTGCCAAGGCACCAATCAGGCGATTTGCCCAATAGAAATTCTCGGACGTCACGCGAGTCTGCGTGTCGGCATAGTACTCGGGCATGGTCTCGACATTGGCGTACAGCGGCACGAGTGCGTTAAACGAGTTGGAGCCAAACGCCATCCACTGCACGGCACGATATGCCGGCTGCGCATAGGGGCGCAGCTGCAGCACGGCGAGCTGGCTGTTGCGGTTGATGCCGATGGGACGATAGGAGCCGCGCGTGGCGGGCGTGCCCTTGCTGCCGTAGCAGTCGTACTCCGTGCCCTGGTAGTGGCTCGAAAGCACGTACTTGATGTCATCAATGGTCACCTTGCGCTCGGGCACGCGGCTCCAGGGGATGTCGTCGCTCTCGGGCGTGTAGTCGGCGTCGGGACCATCCCACACATCGCTGGGGTTGAGGCAGCGCTGCATGTACCAGGCGCGCGGCGTGTTGTAGACGTGGTCGCTGTCGCTGTGCGAGCCAAAGGCCTCGCGCGGGTTGAAGACCGCGGCCGGACCGTCGCCCTCGACGCCCAGCGTCAGGTCCAGATGCCACTCGGCCATCCAGGAGCGCAAGTCGGCGGAGCACATGTGGTCGGCCTGGGCGCCCTCGGCATCGTCCAGGTCAAAGCTATCGATACCCAGCTGGTTGGGCATGGTCACATAGGCGTCGTCGGGCACGCGCTTGGCGATCCAGTGGTGGCCGCCGATGGTCTCGAGCCACCAGATCTCGTCCACGTCACTAAAGGCGATGCCATTGTTCTCGTAGGTACCGTAGCGCTCGAGCAGGTCGCCCAGAATGCGCACGCCATCGCGGGCAGACTTGGCGTACGGTAGGACCAGGGTCACCATGTCCTCCTCGCCCAGACCGCCGGGCTGCGCCGGCACATAGCCGTCCTCGCCCTCGTTGCCCTTGGCGGGTACGTAGTCCACGAGCGGATCGGCGCCGCGGACGCGCTCGTTGGTGGTGAGCGTCTCGGTTGCGGACATGCCAGCATTGAGCTCGTTGAAGCCGGCCTCGGCCCAAATGCCATGACCCGGGACAACGTCGGGGACGCTTGTGTAGCGCATGGGATTGTCGGGCAGTTCAACGGTCAGGTGGCTCAGGACACTCGTGTAGACACGCGGCTGCTCGTCGGGATGCACCACGCGCATGCGCTTGGGCTCAAACACCCCGTTGGACGAGTCCTCGTTGCGGGCGACAAGCGTCGACCCGTCGTAGCTCGCATTCTTACCAACCAAAATCGTTGTGCACGGCATGCGCATCCTCCTTGAGCGAAGAAATCAAACGGTACCAGTGTATCGCTTCGGTACAAAAAGGGCGAAACCACGGCCCCTCGAGACCCCCTCGGGACCCCTGTGTGCAAAAAATGCCAAATATGAGTACTGTCACCAATTTAATA
>CALKBB010000034.1 GCA_937989795.1 uncultured Collinsella sp.
AAGAAACCGAGCGGATGTCGCGAATGACCAAGGTGCTGCTTGAGATGAGTGAGCTCCGCAGCGTTCCCTGCGAGGACGATATTGAGCTTGGCCCCCTGTTCGAAGAAGTCCTCACCGACCTCGCTCCGCTTGCCGAGCATAAAGACATCGCCCTCAATTGCAGTGGAGGCGCTCTGATAATCGGAAGCGACACGCTCCTCTATCGGCTGGTGTTTAACCTGGTCGAAAATGCCATCCGTTACAGCCGCCCTGGCTCGACCGTCAACGTCTCCATCTGCGACAGCGACAGCCACGTGCTCCTGCGAGTTAAGGATCAGGGCCCGGGAATACCCAAGCAGTACCGTGAGAGCATCTTCCAGCCGTTCTTCCGCGTCGACAAGTCCCGCAGCAGAGCATACGGCGGCGCGGGGCTTGGATTGGCGCTTGTTTGGGAGATTGCGACGCTCCATGGCGGCACCGCGGAAGTCGAATCAAGTTCCGAGAACGGAACCGTGATGCTCGTGACCCTTCCAAAACGGACTACAGCGCAATCGGATCGCTAAAACGGCGATACCGCGAGGCATGGCGCGGGCCTACAAGATTGCACGGCGACTGGTACGCGAGCAACACCGTAATAACCTTGTCGCACGACTTCATCGCGAAGGTCTTCGAGGCTTGGCTCGGGGAGCCCCTCTTTCCAGCAGCGCGGGTATCGCCGTTCACGATCAATGCGTGTGCACCCAAATACCCACGGGATTGACAATGGGCGTTTAACTGCATAATAGTTACTAGTTAGAAACCCTCGGGGTTGCGGGGCAGGATCGTGAAAGCGATTCTGCCCTATTTTTTCCTCTGTCTGCTCCAAATCAAGTAGTTCGAAGATAGCCTGTAGGTGTCCTCATGGGCGCCTTTTATTTTCAGGGAATCAGTCGCTCGTTCGTGAACGCAACCATCGGTCGCTTCATGAGCGAGCGACCGGCTTGACCTAGACCGAACCGCCTTCATCTCCGTCTAGGCGCCGGCAATCAACATCTTTGCCTTTTTCGATTTAGCGTATTGCTCTTCAGATCATCGTGGTGTGCTCGTAGCCGCGCTCCACAAGGATCCGCTCGGCA
>CALKBB010000035.1 GCA_937989795.1 uncultured Collinsella sp.
CCTCTCGGAAACCTTTCCAGAGGCGTCAAACAGCCATAATCCAAAGGTCTCCTCAAACAATTAGCCGGCCAAGAGCGTCCATGACTACCAAAAAGCTGTACGCAAGCATCCAAAGATGTCGAAAAATGTCGACTTTGGATGCTGGTGTACATGTTTGGGTCGTATGGGTTGGGGCCCTGGACGGACAGGGCGTGCGTACTAGAGCAGGTTTTCCTGCACCCACGCGATGATGTCGTTCGACTCGTAGAGCGGTTTGCCGTCGATGAACAGGCAGGGAACCTGGCGCTTTCCGCCGACGGCGATGAGCGTCTGCTCGGCTTCGGGGTCGGTCGAGATATTGCGCTCGGGAATGGTCACGCCGTTATCGGCAAGGAATCGCTTGACTTTTATGCAATACGGGCAGCCGGTCATAACGTACAGCGTGAGCTCATGATTAGTAGCCATGGGTCTCCAATCGGTTGAGGTTTCGATTGAAATACCCAAAGCAGCCGCGGTCTATGCGCGCGTCAACGACGACTCGATGGCCTGGATCAGAAACGCCGTGGCTCCGGTGCCGCAGGGCTTGTCGTAGTAGTCAACAAAGCGCTGATCGGCAAGATAGCCGTGGGCGAGGCCCAGGTATGCTTCGTCTTGGGGCTCGCGTCCCCAGTTAAGGGCAATCCATCGACGGTGCATTGCGACAAGTTTGTGGGCCTCGTTGCTCCCTGGGTCGCCAATGCCCATGGCAATCGAGAGTTGACCCAGAATAGCGCGTTCAAGTTCCTTCATGTCGTTCCATGTCTCGGGGTCCATATCCAGCAGTGCTTCTTTTGCTGCATCGATAGCCTCATCGCCATAGCGCACCCGCGCTTCGGCGCCGTAGTGCTCCTCGTTTTCCTGCACGGTGCGCCAGCGCTCCAGTTGCGGCAGGACGGCGCCCATGAGCGAGACGGCTTCGTCGAGCGACATGCCGGTGTTTTGCGCCAGCCGCGGGGCGCAATCCTCGATCATCGCCTCCATGGTGGTGTCGTAGGTGTACTTGCCGTGGTCGTAGCACCACTTGCAGTAATGGTCGGTCGTGGCGCCCGTGGCATCGGTGCCGCAGTCGTTGGGCGTGAGTATCATGCCGCAGCTCTGGCAATAGTGCTCGGGCATTTCGAACAGGTGAGACAGAGGCTCGCCGGTTACGGCGGCGATGAGTTTCATCATGTCGATGCCCGGTGTGACCTCGCCGCGCTCCCAACGGCTGACGGCTTGGCGTGTGACGAAGAGCTTGGCGGCGAGCTGCTCCTGGGTAAGGTGATGGGCGCGACGGATGGCAATGAGCTTTTCTGCAAAGGCCATAGCGGCTCCTTTCTGCTGGTTGATGGCTTAAGCATACGCGGCGGCAGGCGCCCTTCCAAGCAACCGTTGGTTGCACGACGGGGGACCGCGGCGAAGAATTGCGCGCAACGCCCCAAGCCTCCATGCCGTACAATGACCGGCATGGAACCTATCGCACACATACTTACCGACCTGCCGCAGAAGTTCGGCATTCCGCGCAACAGCTTTTTGGCGCCTCATCTGCAGGGACGCATCGTCTTTGAGCCGGAATTTGCCTCCAACGCAGCGGTTGAGGGCCTGGACTCCTTCTCTCACCTATGGCTGTTGTGGCGCTTCGAAAACGGAACGCCCGGCGGCACGGCTAAGGACATAGCTACCGATGCCAAGACGCAGGACAGGTCCGGCACCAATGCCAAGTGGTCGAAAACTGTGCGCCCGCCGCGTCTGGGTGGAGCCGAGCGCGTGGGCGTGTTTGCCACGCGCAGTCCGTTTCGCCCTAATCCCATCGGGCTCACCTGCGTTAAGCTCGACCGCGTGGAGCTTACCGACGACGGCCCCATCATCCATGTGCTGGGGGCCGATCTGCGCGACGGCACGCCCATCTACGATATCAAGCCCTACATCCCGTTTGCGGACTGCCACCCGGATGCGACCGGCGGCTGGATTGAGGGTGCTCCGTGGCAAGAGCTCGATGTTGAGTTTCCACAAGCGCTGCAGGATATGGTCCCGCCCGCAAAGCTCCCCGGCTTGGTCGAGGTCCTTTGCCAAGATCCGCGCCGCGCGGGCAGCAAGCACGAGCCAAACCGCGTTTACCACTTAGCTTATGCTGGGCTCGACATATCTTTTACGGTCGATAAAACCCAGCTAACCGTAGTCGCCGTCAACGACGCGCAAGACTAACCAGCCATTCGTCTGAACCCGTCAAATTAAGCGCCAAACCCCATGTCAAAATCGCCCATGCTGGTGGACAATAACGCCTACCAAAATAGTCCGCTTTGCATGGGAGCTCAGCATGAAATACGACTTTAGCTCGCTTATCGACCGCCACGGCATGGATGCCATCGCCGTTGACTCTTGGGGCGAGATCCCCGGTATGGCTCCGAACGCACCCGACGAGGGCTTCGACCGCATTCCCATGTGGGTGGCCGACATGAACTTCGCCACGGTGCCCACGGTTCAGGAGTACATCATCAAGCGCGCTCAGCACCCCATGTTTGGCTACTTCAATCCGCGTCCCGAGTACTTTGACCGCATCATCGAATGGCAGAGCCGTCGCAACGGCGTTGAGGACTTGGCGCCGGAGCATATCGGCTACGAAAACGGCGTGCTGGGCGGTGTCGTGTCGACGCTACGCGCGTATGTCCAGCCAGGTGATGCGGTGCTAGTCCACAGCCCTACCTACATCGGCTTTACCAAGTCCATCGAGGCCGCGGGCTATCGTATTGTCCACAGCCCGCTTAAGCTCGACGACCAGGGCGTGTGGCGCATGGACTTTGAGGACATGGAGCGCAAGCTCGCCCAAAACTACATCCATGCCGCGGTGTTCTGCTCGCCGCACAATCCCTGCGGCCGCGTATGGGAGCGCGACGAGATTGAGCGCGCCATGGACATCTATCGCCAGCACGATTGCGTGGTGATCTCGGACGAGATTTGGTCCGATATCATCCTGCCGGGACACAAGCACATCCCGACGCAGTCGGTGAGCGAGGATGCTCGCATGCGCACGGTTGCCCTCTACGCGCCCAGCAAGACGTTCAACCTGGCGGGCCTGGTCGGCAGCTACCACATCATCTACAACGAGACGCTGCGCGACCGCGTGTGCGCCGTGTCCAACAAGACCCACTACAACGAGATGAACGTCCTCTCCATGCATGCGCTTATCGGTGCCTACCAGCCGCAGGGCTATGAGTGGGTTGATGAGCTCAACCAGGTGCTTGCCGGCAATATCGAGTACTTCTGCACGTATGCAGAAAAGCACTGGAAGGGCGTCGCGTTTTCGCGTCCGCAGGGCACGTACATGGTGTTTCTGGACTGCACCGAGTGGTGCCGCGAGCATGGCCGCGATATTCAGTGGTTGCTCGACGAGGGGGCGCGCGTGGGCGTGGGGTATCAGGACGGCCGCCCGTTCCACGGGCCCTGCCACATTCGCGTGAATCTGGCGCTGCCGCTTTCGCGCGTGAGGGAAGCGTGCGACCGCCTGGACCGCTACGTTTTTAATGCACGGTAAGCGTGCGCTGCATGTGGGGCCTTCTGCCAAGTTGGCTAGAAGGCCCCACATGGTAAAACGTCTGTAACCATTGGACGCTCGAGTGGTTTCGTTTGCTATTATCTTTAACCATTTTAGTCTGTAAACAGGATCTTCTGGAGCTCGATGAAAAGACCTCGCCGCTCGGTGTCCATATCGTTGTTTGTCGCGCTTGCGGTAGCGTGTGCCTTTGTCGTAGCGATAGCCGGCTGCTCCGGGTCGAATGACGGGGCATCGACGTCTGCATCAAAAGGCCTGGAGGCCTCGCAGGTCCAGGACGACAATCTTAAGACGCTCAACGTTGGCAGCGACCTCTATCCACCGTTTGTGTATACCGACGAGTACGGCGATATCGTTGGCCTGGATGTCGAGATATTGACCGAGGCTTTGGCCCGCATTGGTTACAAGCCAAAATACCAGCTGATTGACTGGGAAAAGAAGGAAGAGCTGCTGGCGAGCGGCGAGCTCGATTGCGTCATGGGTAGCTTTAGCATGACGGGTCGCGAAAACGAGTATCGTTGGGCCGGCCCGTACCTTGCGAGCCGCCAGGTGGTCGCAGTCGATCCCCAGAGCGATATCTACACGCTTGCCGATCTTGAGGATAAGGTCGTGGCCGTTCAGTCCACCACCAAGCCCGAGGACATTTTGCTCAACCGTACAAATGAAAACGTTCCGCAGATCAAGGAACTCTACTGCTTTTCGGACCGTTCATACCTGAACCCGGCGCTCGTCGAAGGTCTGGTCGACGCCATCGCCGCGCATGAGTCCTCGCTGCTCACCTACGAAAAAGACTATGGCGTAACGTATCGCATTTTGGATGAGCCGCTGCTAGAGGTTGGTTTGGGCACCGCTTTCGATATCAACGATACGCGCGGCATCGACGTCAAGCTCACTCATGCCTACCAAGAAATGCTTGCCGATGGCACCATGGAACGCCTGGTGTCAAAGTACTTTGATGACCCTTCGCCATTTTTGAATATGGAGGGCCTGTCATGATCGATGCGCCCGACCACGCCGTAGGGGAGCGGGGCGATCGTTCGGCATGGGTATGGCTCATTGCCGCCCTGTTGGGGATAGCGCTCTCGGTTGTTGCCGGCATGATGAGCTACGGTTACACGACAGCCCAGGCCGAGCAGCGCTTTGCCGACGTTGTCGATTACGTGGCGACGCAGAGCCTTTCCTACGATGCATTCAATAGCGCCTATACGACCAAAAACCTGATTCGCGTTATGGAGATCGCCGGAGAGGTGGCGCGCGATATGGAGCGCGACGGCTCGGTGGATAACGCCGCGTTGGAGCAATATGCTGACCAGTTCAACGTGAGCGCGCTGATCGTGACGGACGCATCGGGCAACCTGGTGTCCGAGTCCTCGACGGATGATGTGGGCTACGAGTCGCTCGCTACGTATCTCAAAGAAGCGCCCGTGCTGGAGGTGGCAACCCATCCGCTTAAGTCCTATACCGCCCGCATCACGCTTGCGGATGACTCAGCCGCAGACATTGGTTGCGTGACCCGGCAGGATGGCGAGGGTATCGTTGTCGCGGTAAGACATCAGAGTGCGAAAGCAGTTGCAAGCAATACGCTCAAACTGCAGAGTATGCTCGAAGGCTATGAAACCACCGATAGCGGCAATATTGTGATCGAAAGCGACGGCAAGGTCGTTGCGACCAATACTGTCGAACCCACCGTATTGGGCGTGTTCGACCTGCCCGCGACGGACGCCATCATTGTCGACGGGATTAAAGAGCACTGCCTGCCCGGCAAAGTCCGACTGGTCAACGTCAACGGCGAGTGGTATTTGGGCACATTTGGAAAAGCGCGCGGGTTCTACGTGTACACCTATGCCTCGGCGCGGCGCTACTTTGAGGTCGTCGCGGCTGTTGCTGCCGGCGTGCTGGTGCTCTACGGCGGTGTTATAGTCGTTGTTGTGATGGCGCGCCGCCGCGCTGATCGTCGACGTTTGACGGACTTGCTGCAGCAGGAGCGCGACTATGGTGACAGGCTGGCTAAGGCAGCGCGTGAGGCCTCGTCTGCCAACTCGGCAAAGACGGAGTTTTTGCGCCGCATGAGCCACGATCTGCGCACGCCCATCAACGGCATTCGCGGCATGGTCGAGGTCGGCGATGCCAATGCGGACGATCTGCAAAAGCAGACCGAGTGCCGCTCAAAAATCTGGACGGCATCGGGACTGCTGCTCGACCTTGCCAACGAGGCGCTCGATATGAGTCGCCTGGAGAGCGGGCAGGTCGACCTGAACCTCGTACCCACAAATTTGGTGGCACTCAACTGTGAAGTGCGCGATATTCTGGAGCGCCAGGCCGAGGAGCGTCTGGTGACAATTATCTGCGACCAGCAGACGCTTAATCATCCCTATGCACGGGTGAGCGTGACGCACCTCAAGCGCTTGTTGCTCAATATTGCCGGCAATGCCGTCAAGTACAACCGCCAGGGCGGCTATGTTCGCCTGGTGTGCCGCGAGGTGGAGCCAGCGGATGGCGTCCCCGTCTATGAATACACGATCGCCGACAACGGCATTGGCATGAGCGAGGAGTTCCAACAACACCTCTACGAGCCGTTTTGCCGCGAGGAGCAGCAAGTGGAGGGCGCTTCATCGGGAACTGGCCTGGGCGCGCCTATTGCCAAACAGTTGGTCGAGCTTATGGGCGGAACCATGAGCTTTACGAGTGTCTTGGGGCAGGGGACGACGTTTATCATCCGCCTGCCGTTCGAGAAGTGCGACCGCTCCGAGATTCCTCAGGCAGTTCGCGTAGATGCGGGCGACGGCGATGCGCTCCAGGGCCTGCGCGTTTTGCTCGTAGAGGATAACGATCTGAATGCCGAGATCGCGCAGTTTACGCTCAGCCGTGCCGGTGCCGTCGTGACGCATGCTAAGGATGGCGAGTCTGCCGTTGAGGCATTTGCCGCGAGCGTGCCGCACGAGTACGACGTGGTGTTGATGGACATCATGATGCCTGGTATCGATGGCCTTGAGGCCACGCGTCGGATTCGAGCACTCGATCGCGAGGATGCCGTGACCACGCCGATTATCGCCGTGAGCGCCAACGCCTTTGCCGACGACCGCAGACTTTCGCGTGAGACAGGCATGGACGCGCACCTGAGTAAACCCGTGAGCTCGCAGGAGCTCGTTGAGGCGCTTGCGCACATAGCTGCCGACGCTTCATAAGCATATGGCCCGGTTCCAAGGTGGGTTGGAACCGGGCCATATTGTTATTGATGAGGCCTGCTGAGAGGCTTACTTTTCTTGAATCTGCTTGCCGCAAAGATGCTCAATCGTAATCTCGTAGAGCTGGACGCCCTTAATGTCCTTGGCGATTTCCTCTTCGACTTCCTCGGCAGAAGGGTAGTACTTAAGGGCGAGCTGGCGGACTTTGTCCTCGATGAACGCGGGGGTGTCATTCGCCAGGCGACAACGGCCAAAGACGACGGTGCTCATAACGTAGGGAGCCCAGTCGCCGTCCTGGTACCACTCGTTTCCGTAAACGGTAAAGCAGACCTTGTCATCGCGCTTGAGTGCGTCGACCTTGTGGCCAGCCTTGGCGCCATGGAAATAAATCTTGTCGTGCTCGGCGTCAAAGAAGTAGTTGACGGGAATGGCGTACGGGTAGCCATCGTCGCCGTTGACGGCAAAGACGCCGCGCTTGCAGGTGGCGAGCAGTTCGTGCGCTTCCTCGTCAGTGATGGCGCGTTTCTTTCGACGCAAGGGCCTAAACATCGTTGGCTTCCTTTCTGGTCGTGCGTGGTGGTTGAGCACAAACTATAGCGAAACGGATCCGTATTTCTTGATGCGGGCGAGTATGTTTTTGAGCTTGTTAAAGTCGAGCGGTTTGGACAGATGGGCGTTCATGCCGGCATCGTGTGCCGCCTTGGCGTCCTCGGCAAAGGCATTGGCGGTGAGCGCGATGATGGGGATATCGGCTGCATCGACCTTCTCGCTCAGACGAATCGCGCGGGTTGCCTCGTAACCGTCCATGTCCGGCATCATAATGTCCATCAGGATCGCATCGAAGCTGCCGGCGGGATGGGATAGGTACAGATCGACGACTTCGTTGCCGTTGGCGGCGCGGGTGACCACGACGCCCTCGGATTCTAGCAGCGCCTGGGCAATCTCGGCATTCAATTCGTTGTCTTCGGCGAGCAGTACGTTCATGTTGGCCAGCGAGCAGTCGAGCGCCCTCTCGACCGTATTCGCCCGCGTCTGGGGGTTCTCGTCGATATCGAGCGGAATCTCCACGTAGAACGAGGTGCCCACATGGAGCTCACTGGTGACTTCGATGGTGCCGCCCATCAGTTCAATAAGCGACTTGACGATTGGCATGCCCATGCCGGTTCCTTGGAACTTGCTGCGCGCATCGTCACCTTCTTGGGCAAACGGCTCATAGATATGCTTTAAAAACTCGGGAGCCATGCCAATGCCGGTATCCGAAACGCTAAAGCAAAAGAGCGCGCGCCCGTTATCGAGTGGCTTGGTCTTTGAGCTAAAGGTGACGGAGCCGCCGTGCTTGTTGTACTTAATGCTGTTGTCTAACAGGTTGATCATGATCTGTCGGATATGGGTGGGACTGCCGACCATGTATGGCCCCGTGGCGTACGGCAGACTATTGTCCTGCATGATGATGCCGTTACTGGACGCGCGGAGCTTGCACAGAACCAGCGTATTGTCACAGAGCTCTTTGAGGTTAAAAGGCGCATGTTCCAGTGTTAGCTTGCGGTCTTCGATTTTGCCCATCTCGAGGATGTCGTTGATCAGCGAGAGCAGGTGATTGGCGGCAACGCGCGCCTTGGCACGGCTCTCGCGGGCGACCTTGATATCGCCTTCCTTCAATTCCTCAATCTCGATAAGGCCCAGGAGACCGTTGAGCGGCGTACGGATGTCGTGGCTCATGCGCGTGAGGAATGCCGTCTTAGCGGCGTTGGCGGCGTCGGCTTTTTTGCGCTCGGTTCGAGCGCGCACGAGCGCCCAGATGAGCAGGACGATGCCGACCGACAACATACCGATGAGGGTAGCGGCAATGGCGGTGCGGTTGCGACAAAGGAATTGAAGCGTGTCTGATTCCTGGGCCGTGTACGACATGGAGGAGTAATTGCTTGCGGAGAGCGATTCTCCGGCATTGATGATCCCCTTGTTGATGATTCCCAGCAGCTCGGGCTTTCCGCGCGAAATCCAGCACGAGAGCTCACAGGTGTCAGGGAGCTCGGTCGTCTCGCAGTCCTCGAGATCGTAACGGTCACCGATGGTTTTTACGCGTGAACTGGGAGCGACGATGCAGTGCGCCGTTCCCTTCCCGAGGGCGTCGAACGCTTCATCGTCGGATTGGTATTCGGTTACGGTCGCTGTGGGGAACAGATTTTCAAGTGCATTTTTGTTGACAAACGATGATTTGGTACAGGCGATGTTCTGAAGGTCTTTGTTCAGGTCGCTGCCGGTGTGGATGGCGGTGAGGGATATGGTCCCCAACGATACCGACTGCGCAACGCCTGTTTGCTCGGCAAACCAGTAATCTCGGTATACCGGCAGCGCAACGTCTATGCTTTCCTTTGACAGGGCCTTTGACATCATCTTGTAGCTATCAAAGGCGACGGTTTTGACCGTAATGCCAAATTTATCGTGCAGCGTCGTCGCAAGCGATGCGAGCGAGCCTTTCATTTCGCCGTTTTCGTCTTCGTTGCAGTAGGGGAGTTTGCCCGTAATGTAGCCGAGCGTGATGGTGTTGCCATTTGCTTTGAGCCAGGAACGTTCGGGGCCGTTGAGCGATGATGAGCCGCTGTTTTGGGTCGAGTAGTGAGATTTTACTTCGTCGTTATAGCGTGGGTTGACGCGGGCGATTGCCGTCATGGCAGCATTGATGTCGTCCATCAGGTCGGGGCGGCTTTTGGGAACGGCAAAGTAGTAGTCGTTCGAACCAATGTAGAACATGGGGGAGGCATTGGGCGACGAGATTGTGTCGTTCATGATGACGGCATCGACTTCGTCGTTTGCGAGCGCGTCAAAGAGATCGGATCCTCCGTCATACTCCTTGTATGTGCAGGCGATTCCTTCGCTGGCGAGCCATTGCTGGCCAACGAAGGTTTGCATGACGTCGGGGTTGCAACCGATAGTGAGACCCTGGAGTGCTTGAGGGTCACCCTTTGCAAGGTCGTCACGGTCGGGCCTGGCGTAGATGTAGTAGCGCTCGGTGCCCTCGGGGTTCGAGGAAAAGAGCAGCTTTTGGGCGCGTTCCTCGGAGTAGGAGATGTTGGGCATGAGGTCGATCTCGCCCGCCTCGAGCATGTCCATAAGCTCGGTGAAGGTGCCGGAGACGTATTCGTACCGCCAGCCGGGCGTGTAGTACGACAGGGTCTGGAGGTACTCGTAGCCCCATCCCGAGAGACGCTCGCCGGGGGTGCCGTCCTGGAAGCCCTCGTTGCTGACGAGCCAGCCGACGCGGACCGTCTTGACTTGCTGACTAGAGTCATCGGCAAAAGCCTGGACAGGCGCGATAGAACTCAGCACGGCAAGCGCGGCAAGCACAATGGCCAGGGCGCGATATATAACCGAACGAAGGACAGTGGCAGCTCTCACGTGCAATCCTAACGAATCGAGACATTACCGCATAAGGATACCAGCTCAGCCTGCCCAGTCGGCAGCTGCACCGCTAAACGCTCCCGCCCGGCAGTTGGGGACAGTCCCTTTCTGCCGGCAGTTGGTAGTCATTGGGGACGTTCTTAAACGACTAGTCATTGGGGACGTTCTTGTTTGACTAGTCATTTAAGAACGTCCCCAATGACTAGTTCCGTTTGCGGGGGAGGCGTGGGACAATACCGAGCGAATGCGATTGGTTGTTTGGGAAAAGGGGTCGCGATGAACAAGTTGAGGACGCTTGCCGACGTGTTGCGCCAGGCTGGCTTTGCGCGCATCACGGGCCTGTTTCTTATCTTTTACCTGCTGTGCTCGACGGCCGTCTGGTTGTCCGAGCCCGCGACCCTCACGTTTGGCGATGGGCTCTGGTTTAGCTTTGAGACGGTTTCGACCATCGGCTTTGGCGACATTCCGGCCGAAACACCGGTTGCCCGCGCTGTTACCGTCGTCTTGAGCGTTATCAGCATTTTCTACATCGCCATGCTCACGGGCGTGGCGGTGAACTACTGCAATACGCTCATCAAGATGCGTCAAAAGGACACCATGGCGCGCTTTATGGACGATCTTGAGCATTTGGAAGAGCTCGATCGCGACCAGCTTGCCGATCTTTCGCGTCGCGTGCGCGAGTATCGTCGACGCCAGCGCTAAGACGAACGTCGTGCGCCACAACAGGGAGACAAATATGAACATCACCGTGTACCTGGGTGCCAGTGCTGGCAATGACCCGGCGTTTCTGCCCGCGGTGCAGGAGCTGGGCAACTGGATTGGCGCCAACGGACACGCGCTCGTGTACGGCGGGTCCAAGTCGGGCCTGATGGGTGCGCTCGCCGATAGCGTGCTCGATGCCGGCGGACATGTGACGGGTGTGGAGCCGAGCTTTTTTATCGAGGCCGAGTTTCAGCACGACGGAATCGACGACCTTATCGTGACGAGTGATATGGCAGAGCGTAAGGCAAAGATGATTGAGCTCGGCGATGCGTTCATTGCCTTTCCGGGCGGCACGGGCACGCTCGAGGAGATTGCCGAGGTTATTTCTGCGGTATCGTTGGGGCACTTGAGCGCGCCGTGCATCTTGTACAACCTCGGGGGCTACTACAACGATCTTAAGGCGCTGCTCGAGCACATGATCGATAAGGGCCTATCGAGCCTTCAGCGTCAACGGGGCATCTTCTTTGCCGATACTTTGCTCGAGATCGCCTCGATCGTCACGGAACAAAGCGTGGAATAAAATCGCAGGCCGACCACAGGCGCCTTGCTCAACGGTGCCTCATGCGGCGCAGACGGTGGGTCAATTGCCGTCTCGTCCGTCGTAAAATAAAGCGCATCTATGACC
>CALKBB010000036.1 GCA_937989795.1 uncultured Collinsella sp.
GGCGGGCTGAGATGCAGCCTGGCCGTGATCGTTGAGAAAGCCCGGCAGCTTGCCGTTGCGGGCAGCGTCCATAAAGTCCGAAGCCAGCGACTCCTCCAAGATCTCGGAGCAGGCGGCGACGCACTCGTCGCAGATAAAGATGTTGGTCGGACCCTTTACAAGGCGGCGAACCTGCCCCTGCTCTTTTCCGCAGAAGGAGCAGCGGATGGGGTTGCCGTTCTCGTCAAAGTTGTCCTGCATGTTACCGGCCATCCTAGGCGTCCTTCGCGGCAAGGTCGCGCGAGGTGACGATACGGTCGATCAGGCCGTAGTCGAGGGCCTCGGCAGCGGTCAGGTAGTTGTCGCGCTCGGTGTCGGCCTGGACCTTCTCGATGGGCTGGCCAGAGGCGTCGGACAGGATCTGGTTGAGCTCGCGGCGGGTCTTCTTGATCTCCTCGGCCACGATCTCGATCTCGGTCTGCTGGCCCTGGGCACCGCCGCTGGGCTGGTGAATCATAACCTTGGAGTGAGGCAGGCAGAAGCGCTTGCCCTTGGCTCCGGCCGAAAGCAGCACAGCGGCCATAGACGCGGCCATACCGACGCAGATGGTGGAGACCTGCGGCTTAATGAAGTTCATGGTGTCCAGAATTGCCAGGCCGGAGTAGACCTCGCCACCGGGCGAATTGATATAGAGCGAGATATCCTTCTCGGCATCCTGGCTCTCAAGATGCAGCAGCTGGGCAACGACCAGGTTGGCGCTGACGGAGTTGATCTCCTCGCCCAAGAAGATGATGCGGTCGTTGAGCAGGCGCGAATAGATATCGTAGCTGCGCTCGCCGCGCGGCGTCTGCTCGATAACGTATGGCACGAGGGCGGAATCGAACTTGGCGATCATACGCATCTCCATTTCTCTCTTGCGGACCAAATTGGTTCTAGATAAACGTACGGTGCCCGCATGCTATGCATTGGCTGGCACCGTACGAAGCTACCGGATAACCGGTGTATAACTTTACCCCATCACGGGCGCACGCATGCGCTCGCGGGCAAGGTGGCGAGAATTACTCGGCGTCCTTGGCGGTCTCGTCGACCTCGGTCACCTTGGCGTTCTCGACCAGGTGATCGACGGCCTTGGAGCGACGGATGGACTCGCGGACGGCAGGCATGCGGCCATCGGCGATGAACTCGGCCTTGGAAGCCTCGACGTCCTTGACGCCGGCCTTCTCGAACTCGGCGTTGATGTCGTCCTCGGTGACCTCGATCTTGAGCTCACGGGCGAGAGCGTCGAGCGCCAGGGACTCACGGGCAACGTCGTTGGCCTGCTTGTGCAGGTCGCCGATGAACTGCTCCATGGTCAGACCGGAAGCGGGCAGCCAGGTGTCCAGGGTCATGCCGCGGGCAGCGAGGTTGGACAGGAAGTTCTGGCCAAGCTCCTCAAAGACGGACTGCTCGTAGTCGGCGTCCATCTCGTCGAGCTGCAGACGCTCAGCGAGAGCGGAGACGCAACGGTTCTCCTTCTCGGCCGGCAGGCGGGAAGCCTTGTCCTGCTCGATCTCGATCTTGATGGCGTCGCGCATAGCGTCGATGCTGTCGAAGCCAAAGTCGGACTTGACGAGCTCGTCGGTGAGCTCGGGGGTGTTGCGGACCTTGATGCCCTTGACGGTGACCTCGACGGTGTGGGTCTCGGCCTCCTCGCCCTCCTCGACCTCGTCGGTCCAGGTGACGGTCTTGACGTCGTCAACGTTGGCACCGATCAGGGCCTCGTTGAACTCCTTGGGGTTGCTGTCGCTACCGGCGATGAGCATGCGGCCCTCGGCAGCGAAGTTGTCGGCGTTCTCGACGGCCTTGAGGTCGACAGTGACGCAGTCCTCGGCCTCGACGGCGCGACCCTCGACGTCCTCGAAGGTGGCACGGTAGTTGAGGAGCATCTCGACCTGGTTGTTGATCTCGGACTCGGTGACCTCCGCGGGAGGCATCTCGATCTCGACGGCGTCGAAGGAGGAGAGCTCAGCGGCAGGACGCAGGGAGAACTCGACGGTGTAGGTGTAGTCCTCGTGATCCTTGGCGAGGTCGAGCTCCTTGTAGTCACCGTTCTTGGTGGGGACGATGTCCAGCTCGTTGAGGACGGCGGGCTCGTTGGCGGCGATCAGGTCGTTGGTGGCCTGAGCGAGGGTAGCCTCGGCGCCAAGAGCAGAGTCGATGACCGGACGGGGGGCCTTACCGGCGCGGAAGCCCGGGAAGCGGTACTTCTTGGCGGTCTCCTTGTAGGCCTTCTTGATCGCGGCGTCGACGTCGGCGGCCGGGATGGTGACCGTAGCGGTGAGCTTGGCGTCCTTGACGTCAGAAGCGGTGATGTTCAACACGTTCCTCCTCATACTGCCCAGCTTATCTGAGGTGCTGGTACCTTTATGCAACAAGCGTCGCGAGGGCATAAGCCAACGCGGGTGCGTTGGTGCGGGCGAAAGGACTCGAACCTTCACGGGAATCCCACCAGAACCTAAATCTGGCGCGTCTACCAATTCCGCCACGCCCGCATGAGCGCACAGACTAGGAATGATAGCAGATACGAACGGTAAGCGCACGCACACCTTTTACAGGCTCACGACCTCACCACGAGTGCAAAAGGCGGGGCGAGTTGCCCCGCCCCGCCAATTACGACTTGTTCGCTGACCCGCTACTCCCCCAGCAGGGCCTTCTCGGGCGTGATGGGCAGCGAGCGCACCTGGTGTCCGGTGGCGTGTGCGACGGCCGAGGCCACGGCGGCGAGCGGCGTGTTGATGACGACCTCGCCGATCGACTTGGCGCCAAACGGACCCGTCGGCTCGTAGCTCGGCTCAAAGGCCACGCGAATGCTGCCGATATCCAGGCGCGTGGGCAGCTTGTAGCTCATGAAGTTGCCGGTGCGCAGACGGCCGCGGTCATCGTGCTCGACAATCTCGTAGAGCGCGTGACCGATACCCTGGGCAATGCCACCCTCGGCCTGGACGCGTGCGAGTGCCTCGTTGATCACGGTGCCGCAGTCGACGGCCGCCGCGTAGTCCACCACAGTCACCTTGCCGGTGGCCTTGTCGACCTCGACCTCGGCAATGCCGGCCATAAACGGCGGAGGCGAAACGGGCAGGCAGGCAGAGGCGTGCGAGGTCAGTGCGTCGCCGCCCGCGATGTTCTTGACGCACAGGTTGGCAAAGTCGCGCAGCGTGAGGTAGCGGTTCTGCTCACGCGCGGCGCGCTCGTCGGACAGTCGCACGTACTGACCATCGAAGACCACGTCGGCGGCGTCAACGTCCCACATCTGGGCAGCCTTGGCGCAAATCTTCTCGCGCAGCTCGGTCGCGGCGTTCTTGGCGGCAAGGCCCGTCACGTACGTACCCGAGCTCGCGTACGAACCGGCGTCGAACGGCGACACGTCAGTGTCCACGCCGCGTACCACAATGAGCGAGCTTTCAACGCCCAGCTCCTCGGCGGCAATCTGCGCCAGGATCGTGTCGACGCCCATGCCGTTATCGGTGGCGCCGGTACCGATGGTAATGAAGCCGTCCTCTTCCAGGCGCATGTCGATGCCAGCGATGTCCACGTTGGAGATGCCCGAGCCCTGCATGGTGAGCGCGCAGCCCAGGGCGCGCACGCGGTCGCCCAGGTCCACGGCCAGCGGCTTGTCGCGCCAGCCGATCATGTCCATCGCGCGCAGCAGGCAGCGGTCGAGCGCGCAGGCGTTGAGCTTCTCGTTGTAGTACTGCGGCATGACCTCGCCCTCGCGCACAATGTTCTTAAGGCGCAGGTCGGCGGGGTCCATGTGCAGCATGTCGGCGAGCTCGTTGACGGCACTCTCCACGGCAAACTGGCCCTGGGTGGCACCGTAGCCGCGATACGCGCCGCCGCGGTTGGTATTGGTGTAGACGGCGTCCCAGCTAAAGCGACTCGCCTTCACGTGGTTGTAGATGGGCAGGCTCTTGTGGCCCGAAAGACCGATCGTCGTGGTGGCATGCTCGCCGTACGCGCCGGCGTTGGACAGCGTATGCAGATCGATAGCCGTGATGGTGCCGTCGTTCATGGCGCCCAGCTTAACGGTCATCTGCATCTGGTGGCGCGAGTTGCCCGCAGTGATGGTCTCCTCGCGGGTGTAGCAGCAATAGCTCGGACGGCCGGTCTGCTGAGTGACGAACGCCACGAAGATCTCGCAGCAGCCCGTCTGCTTGGAGCCAAAGCCGCCACCGATGCGCGGCTTAATGACCTGCACCTGTGACTGCGGGATATCGAGCGACTGAGCGACCATGCGGCGCACGTGGAAGGGCACCTGCGTGGAGGTAGTCACCGAGATACGCCCGAACGCATCGGTCGTCGCGAAGGCGCGGAAGGTCTCCATGGGCGCGGTCTGCGTGGCCTGGCTGGTGTAGGTGCGGGTGAAGACGATGTCACTCTGGGCGAAGGCCTCGTCCAAGTCGCCAAAATCGCTGGTACCGCTGCACACCAGGTTGCGAGCAACGTCGCCGCCCTGCGGGAACATAAAGGTCACGTCGCCCTCGGGGTGGACCACGATGTCGTTATCGAGTGCCTGGGTAAAGTCGAGCAGGGGCTCAAGCACCTCGTAGTCGACCTTGATGAGCTTGAGCGCCTTGTCGGCGGCCTCCTCGGTCTCGGCGGCAACGATCGCCACCTCCTCGTTTTGGTAGCGCACCAGATTCTCGAGAATCAGGCGGTCGTAGGGACTCGGCTGCGGATAGCTCTGGCCGGCGATGGTAAAGCGGCGCTTGGGCACGTCCTCGTAGGTGTAAACGCCCACCACGCCGGGCACCTTCAGGGCGCGCGACGTATCGATGGAGCGGATCTTGGCGCGGGCATAGGGACTGCGCTTGAGCTTGACGATCAGGGCGCCGGCGGGCACCAGGTCGCCCGTGTAGACGGGACGGCCCTCGAGCAGGGCCTTCGAGTCCTTCTTGGGCTGCTTGTGGGTGATCTGCTTGTAGGAGACACCGTCGGAGCTCGTGTCGTTGACGGGCAGCTCGGGCATCTCAAAGCCCACCTGCACGCCGGACTCGTTGAGAAAGCGCACGATGGCGCGCAGCTGGCTCTCGTAGCCGCTGCAACGGCAGAGGTTGCCGGCGAGCTGGCGCGAGAGCTCCTCGCGCGTGGCGACGAGGCTTGGGTCCTCCTTGGCGGCGCGGGCGAGCGCCAGCACGTTCATGATAAGGCCGGGGGCGCAAAAACCGCACTGCTCGGCGCCTTCGGCAGCCATTGCGCGGGCGAGCGCCTCGGACTCGGCCTTGAGGCCCTCGAGCGTGGTGACGGAGCGGCCCTCGACGCGCGCAGCCGG
>CALKBB010000037.1 GCA_937989795.1 uncultured Collinsella sp.
GACTGCGGGAACGGCCTGTCCGCTCAATGTGTTCGGCTGAGATCGGAAATCAACCAAACTGAACTAGGTTCAGTTGACATGGTTAAAAACGAGGGGCGACGCTTTTGCGTCACCCCTCGTCCCGGCCGGTTGCTTTAGTTGTACACACGGTAGTTACACTTGAACTGGGTTATGTGTCCATAGTTGGAGCGGTACCAACCCGACGTATAGCTGATTGCCTCTGCGCCTAGATAGTCGTAGCCCTTGTTGTAGCGAAGCTGACGGTAGGTCGTGTCGTACTCTGCTACGTAAAACGTGTCTCCAGAGAAGGCTTTGTACCGGTCCTTAACCGTCGAAGCCATGTACGCGGGTTCGACATCGCCTTTCTCCCCGTTGAGCGCATAGACGGGTGCCGCGATTCCGCATAAAGCCGTTGCCACGAGGATGGCGTAGACAGCCATGCGCGACGCATTGGACTTCAGCTGTTCAAATAGTTTCATGTCATTCACCTCCTTCGTATGTATCGAGGTATTCCTGCTTGAGCGTCTGCGAGGACGACTTGATCTTTTCCACGAGCGTGCCGGCTTCGATGAAGTAGAACGAGTTGGTAAGGTCTGCCAGGTCGTCGAGCAGGTGGCTTGAAATGAGCACGCTGCGTCCCCGCGCCACTTCGCTGCGCATCGCGTCGCAGGAGGTTTTCCGTTTTCCCGGATCGAGGCCGTTCAGCGGTTCATCGAGGATGAGGTACGGGCAATCGGTCGCTATCGCCATGGCAAGCTTTACCTGCTGCTTCATTCCTGTCGAGAGTTTACGGGTCGGCTTGTCGAGATATGGGGAGATTCCGAGGGAGTCGCAGAGCGAGTCGATGTCGGCGGCCGATTTCCACGCCTCCCTAACGAAAGCAAGGTGCTCGATGGCCGATAGCGTGGGATAGAGATCCGCGCCGCCCGAAGAGCTCAGGTAGACGAGTTCTGCGAATTCGGCTGATCGGCGTTGGCAGATTCCGTCTGCCGCCAGGCTTCCCGAGCGGATGCGGGTGGGAAATTGGCCCGACAGCGCTTCAAGAAGGGTGGTTTTCCCCGAGCCGTTGGGAGCAACGAGGCCCGCCGCCGTTCCCGGGCTCAGGAAAAGCGACCCGATTGAAAGTATCGTCGTACTCCCGTATCCCACGCTCGCGTCCAGAAGCTCGAGCCCATGGTGCTTTTTCGCGGGTCCAGGCTGTTTGGGGGAACGTGTCGCAACGGCGCCGACCGCAAAAAGGACCGCGACGTATGCCAGGGCCACGGCAAGCATCGATGCGCTGCCCGAACCGGAGCCAATGAATTCTGTCGGGAAGCATCCTACGTAACCCGTTGCCTCGATAGGCGAGAACACGGCCAGCGGCAGAAGATTGAGCGCGGCATTATGCTCCAGCGCCGAATCGGACAGTAACGGGAATGCCGGGGCCGCGACAAGCAGCGCGGAGGCAAGGGGGCCCGCGAGGACGCGCCTCGTTGCGGTCGATAGGACGGCGGAGCAAACGGATATCAAGGTTCCGCCCGCGAGCAGCGCGAGAAGCAGGGTCGTGAAGACGTCTCCCGCGGTCGTGGTGGCAAGCGCGCCGTCATGGAAGAAGGCGATCGGGTACCCGATCTGCCCGAAGCCGTTTAGGGCCAAGGCGTAAATACTCCCGGGCGCAAGGCCGGCGAGGAGCATCGCGGTCCCCGCGCCAATTATCGAAAACACGGTCTGGATAAGGCGCCGGAATTTGGGCACGGGCGCCTTTGCCGCCAGGGTCCCGGGCCTTGTGGCGCCGAGCACGAGTATCGACGAGAGAAGGAAGGGGATGAAGGGAAGGAAGGACGGCGCCTGGGCAATGGCGTAGGGCAGGAAGGAGAGGAACGGCAGGTCGTTTGCGGAGGCCGGGATATCCGCGATGCCGGAGCTGCTCAGGGCGCGGCAATATGCGAGCTCTGCGTCATTGGTCTCCTGGTCCCCCACGATGGACCCGGATTGGAAGCCCTCGTCCATGAGCGCGTAGTAGCTCTCGGCAGAGTCGAGAAAGGCGGCGTCGGTTTGAGCGGCGAGGGCGGCGTTCGCGTATCTTGCAAGCTCAGCGTCATCTTGCTGCTCTGGCGATAGGTCTGTGCCGCTGGCCTGGGGCGCGCGCGTATTGAATGCGTCGACAAAGCCCTGCATGCCCTGCTTCATAAAGAAGGGGCCGTAGATGGGTGAATTGAACGCAATGGGGGCGGAAAAGGCTGCAGCGAGAACGAGCGTAGAGATCCATACGGCCTTGTCTCTTAGGATTAGTTTGAGAAGAAGTCGACAGTACATTTGGAAGCACCTACGTTCCTCAAAGAATTGTTAGATTAAAAGTAACATACCGGATGAAGATGCGTAAGATGGGGGCGAGGCGAATGGCTGAGCGGTATCGATATGCTGGTTCAACGGTATCACATTGGCCACATAGATTTTTAACTTGCATTTCTACCCGCCCTTTTCGTAGAGTCGCCGATACGTGCTTAGCGCACCCTCGGCGCGTCCGGCAGGCTTTGCGAAATGGGATCCAGGAGACTTCGGCGCAGCATCATCTTGCGGAATGCTTCTAATGAGCCTCCCATCCTTCAAAAACAGAATCTCATCGCACAGCCTATCGACCGAATCCAAGATGTGGGATGACATGATGATGCACGTACCAGAATCGGCCAGCTTCCTGAGAATCTCGGAATGCAAGTCCACCCTGCTGGGGTCGAGCGCGTTCATGGGCTCATCTAATAGAAGGTACCGCGCGCCCGTCGCATACGCAATCGCCAGGGTAAGCTGCTGCTTCATGCCCTGGCTCAGAGTGCGGATCCTCATCTTCGCGAACCCGCCTATCTGCGTTTGTTCCACTATCTCTTCGATATCGCGAGCATGCGGCCACATATCGCAAACCATCTTGAGGTGATCTTCCGCACGCAATCCGGGATACAGCAGCGTCCCCTCACCAGGTGCATAGAAGATCATAGAACGGACCTCTCTCGCACCCGTACCCTGCACCTCATCCAGAACGATGCTCCCGTCCACGCGAGGACCCGGCAAACCTGCCATCGCACGCAGCAACGTCGTCTTTCCATGCCCGTTCGGAGCGACGAGACCGTAGACCGTACCCGGGGCAAACTCAGCGTTCACCGAATCTACGAGCACCTTCTTTCCATAAGAGATCGTCAGCGTTTGAAGGTCAATCATCGAGATCATCCCCTTTCGATCTTTGGAACACTCAGGCGCACCATCAACGGAGATACGGCGCCCAAGACCACCAGCAGAGCGCCCGATGCGCCGACGACCTCTCCAAAAGGCATCGCGTTCGTCCCTCGCCCAAGGAACCCAATCGTCCCCACCTGGGAAGCGGGATCAAACGAGGCGAATGGAGCCAGCAGCGCGACGCCCATGCCCACGCTTTCAACATGAGCGCTCAACGAACCCAACACCAAGAGAACCGCGCAAACCATTCCGGTGACAACGGGGTTGCGGCTAATCGCTGCTGTCAACGCAGCGACGACGGAAATCACGCCGTATGCCATGACCAGCAACGGAATACTGCACAACACCGCCTCCCCCACCATGGACGTTGTCGAAGCTCCCGCCCGAATGAGAGCGATGGGATACTCCGATCCACCCGCACCGTTCTTAATCACGGACACAACGACAGCGGGAACCATCGACACCAAAAGCAGCACCAAGCCAAGCAGGAGAGCCAGCGCAACAGCCGTCAGAAAACGCACATGCGCTGTTGCGGGGATCTGGAGAACCAGAAGGGAACGACACTGCAGGTGGGTACACGCGAGCGATGTGACAACCACGGGCAACAGCAAAAATAAGGAGGGAAGCGCTGCCTGGAGATACGAAAGGAGGATTAATGGGGGCATCTTCGTACTTAACTCGTAAACCTTGGGGTCCGGCAAGCTCGCGATCGACTCAAGCAGAAGGGCGCGCGCCTCCGCACGAGAAGGAGTCTCCGGCTCGATTCCGATCGATTGCAGGAGAGTCGCATCTGCCGCGCCCAGCTCACCTCGAGCGCGCTCGTACGTCGCAAGGCTTCGAAACCCCTCCGCAGGCATAGGCGCGCACACGAAACCCGAAAGAGCATCCCGCATGTCTTCCAGGGCCGCTTTGCCCTCGACGTCCATATTCGCAGCGTTCTGCTCTAGATACCGATCTATTGAACGGAGCTCCCCATCCCTATACCGAACAGCGGAAACGTTATCAGCGTCAGGAAACATCTCGACCAGAGCCGGGGCCAGCATCGTCGTCGACATTGCAATCGCGCATACGGCGAGGGTAGGAGAACGCAGGAGCAGTTTCCCCATCGTTCTTACGTATGCAACGGCGGAGGCACAAGCGCTCGAACGAGTTGCCGTTCTCGATGCAGTGAAGGAACCTCTCTCAAGACAAATCGGGGATATCGGGCACGCGCAGCCGCTCTTTCCAGCAACGCAAAGCAGGCTAATTGCCAGCACCTCGATCCCGATTGCGCATACGAGGGCAATCGCGCCACGCTCGAAGCAAAGTCCAGGCAGATTCACTATCTGCGTTGTCGGGTACGGGCTATAGGCGCCGACGGTCAACTCAGTGTTCGCATACGTAAGGGGATTCAACAGGGCGAACTCACGTAAAGCGATGGATCTTCCGTAATACCCGGGAACCATCGTCACCCCCATCAGGGCACATACGAACACGATTCCAAGCGTAGGGTTATTGGCAATCTTCACGGCAAGGTGAACGACAAGCGAGATGAACGCTGCCACCAAGAATTGCAAGATGGCCGTCTGCGCGAACACCAGCCAAGCCGGTTTGATAACCGGAGTCGCATATTGAATGTAGCCTATCGGATAGAACGGCGAGCCCGGGCCATTCTTCACAAGCGCGGAGATTATCCCTGGAAGATTGATGGCGAGGACGGCAAGCATTGCAAAAACACTCGCCCATACGCTCGATGCAACAAGTCTACCCAGCTCGCCCATCGGTGCCTGGATGATGAGCTTT
>CALKBB010000038.1 GCA_937989795.1 uncultured Collinsella sp.
GAGCGGCTCGTTTGAGGACGAGGCCGGCGAGCTCAACGTTCCGCCGACTCTGATCAGCTTCGCCGTCGCCGTGGGCCGCGCGGCGCGCGCCGTCTCCCCCGAATTCAAGGGCCTGACGCACCGCGTCGTCCGCATCGCCCCCGCCACCTATGGCCAGGACTACCGTCCCGATGCCCAGCAGCTGCTCGCCGCATTTGACGCCGTCGAGGCGCTCACCGCCGCCGGCGACGCCCTGGCCGTCTCCACGCCCGGCTACGGCTGCGGCGCCGAGAGCCTCTTTAAGATGTGCGTCGGCAACCAGATCGGTATCGAGCTTGCCGAGGACGTGGACGTGGAGAGCCTCTTCACCCCGCTCTACGGCAGCTTTATCGTCGAGCTCGCCGAGGATGCCGAGCTGCCCGAGGTCGCCAACGGCGTTGTCGTCGAGCCCCTGGGCACCACCGTCGAGGGCTATGTCATCGACACCGGCTCCGAGGTCATCGAGCTCGCCGAGCTCCAGGAGGCCTGGGAGAGCGGCATCGAGGGCGTCTTTGCCTACCGCAGCGCTGGCGAGGCCCCCGAGGTCGAGACCATCGACTTCCGTGCCAAGGACATCCACGTGTACGGCGGCGCCAAGATCGCCCGTCCACGTGTGATTATCCCCGTGTTCCCCGGTAACAACTGCGAGTACGATAGCGCCCGCGCCTTCCGCGCCGCCGGCGCCGAGGCCGACACCTTCGTGATCAACAACCTCACGCCCGAGGCCGTCGCCGAGAGCACCCACGAGCTTGCCCGCCGCATCCGTGCAAGCCAGATCGTCATGATCCCCGGCGGCTTCTCGGGCGGCGACGAGCCCGATGGCTCCGCCAAGTTCATCACGGCGTTCTTCCGCGCTCCCGAGGTCACCGAGGCAGTCCGCGACCTGCTCAAGGCCCGCGACGGCCTGATGCTGGGCATCTGCAACGGCTTCCAGGCTCTGGTCAAGCTCGGCCTGGTGCCCTACGGTGACATCGTCGACGCCACGCCCGATGCGCCCACGCTGACGTTCAACACCATCGGTCGCCATCAGAGCCGCCTGGTGCGCACCCGCATCTCGTCCAACCTGTCCCCGTGGCTGTCGCAGTGCAGCCTCGACGACCCCTACACCGTCGCCATCAGCCACGGCGAGGGCCGCTTTGTCGCCAATGACGAGGCGCTCACCCAGCTGATCGCCAACGGCCAGGTCGCCACGCAGTACGTGGGCGAGGACGGCAAGCCGAGC
The DNA here is from genome assembly GCA_937989795.1 of uncultured Collinsella sp. Taxonomy (GTDB): domain Bacteria; phylum Actinomycetota; class Coriobacteriia; order Coriobacteriales; family Coriobacteriaceae; genus Collinsella. The sequence continues at coordinate 1,241 of CALKBB010000038.1, forward strand.
ATGGATCTTTCCGTCAACCCCAACGGCTCCGCACTCGCCATCGAGGGCATCACGAGCCCCGACGGCCGCGTCCTGGGCAAGATGGGCCATGCCGAGCGTCGCGGCGACAACCTGTACCGCAACGTGCCCGAACATGTCCCCGGCGATAAGTTCATGCCGATCTTTGAGAGCGGCGTAGCCTACTTCGCTTAAAGCTTTCCCATCGGGTACAATCCCCTCGGGTAACAACACCCGCCACCGGCACGCCCGGCGGCGGGGTCTTTTTTGCTTCGCGCATGTAGGAAGGACATCATGGAAAGCCGCAAGCCGTATCTCGCCACCCTGCCCGGACTCATCCTGGGCTGTCTCGTCTGCTGTGCGCTCTGGGGGTCGGCCTTTCCCTGCATCAAGATCGGTTACGGGCTCTTTGGCATCCCCACTCACGATAGCGCCTCGCAGCTGCTCTTTGCTGGTTTGCGCTTCACGCTTGCCGGTATCCTGGTTATCGTTGGGATGAGTGCGACCCAACGCCGCCCCCTCATTCCGCAGGCTCGTGACATCAAGCCCATCTTTGTCTTGTCGCTCTTCCAGACTATCGGGCAGTACTTCTTTTTCTACCTGGGACTCTCGCGCGCCAGCGCCATGTCGAGCTCCATCATCGAGGCCAGCGCCAACTTCCTAGCCATCCTCTTTGCCGCCTTGGCGTTTCGCACCGAAAAGCTCAATGCGGCCAATGTGCTTGGCTGTGTGCTGGGCTTTGCCGGTGTCGCGCTCGTCAACCTTTCGGGCGCGGACGGCACCTTTGGCTTTGCGCTCGACGGCGAGGGATTTATCTTGGCTTCCACTGTTGCGGGCGCCCTGTCGACCTGCCTCATTGGTATCTTCTCGCGCGAGCATGACGGCGTCTTGCTCGCCGGCTGGCAGTTCTTGGTCGGCGGCCTGGTCCTTACCGCCATCGGGTTTTTGATGGGCGGCGCGCTATCCCCCACCGAAATCGCCCCCGCCATCGCGCTCATCATTTATATGGCACTCATTTCCGCCGTCGCGTACTCGCTGTGGTCGCGCCTGCTTGCCGTCAACCCCGTCAGCCGCGTCTCGGTCTTTGGGTTTATGAACCCCGTCTTTGGTGTGGTGCTGAGCGCGCTGCTGCTCGGCGAGGGCGCTGGCACGAGCCCCATTACCGTACTTGTTGCCCTGCTGTTGGTCTGCAGCGGCATCATCATCGTCAACAGGCCCAAAAAGGCCTAACGAGCTGCCCTTATTTAGCAGAAGGGATTCACATACTTTAGCTTAATGGAGTACATCGGTGAGCCGAGGGGCGCCACGCACGCCAGCGTGCGCCCTTTTTCTAGCGTATCTGGATGCCGGCTTTCTTTTTCTCGGCCTTGACGCGGTAGAGCTCCGCATCGGCAGCGCGAAGCAAGTCTTGCCAGGTATCGACGCCATCACCAACCCGTGCGTAGCCGATGGACATCCGCAACAGATACGGGACCTCGGCGCGCGCGAGCTCGTCGCTGATTGCCGCACACAGACGCATGATGTCCTGCTCCGCCGTCGCCTTTTGAAGCACCACAAACTCATCGCCGCCATAACGCGCGATAAAGCCACCAGACGCCGAGCAGACTTCCTTAAGCGCAGCGGAGATGACCTGAAGAGCATGGTCACCCTCCACATGTCCATAGCGATCGTTAATCTGCTTAAAGCCGTCAGCATCCATCATAAGCAGATATACATCTTCGGCCTGATCCACATTTGAAAAGAGCGACAGCATATAGGTCTCAAAACGGTTGCGATTGTTGAGGCCAGTCAACGGGTCGATCGAGATCAGCTGCTCCTGGTAGATGATGTAGAGCAGCAGGATGCTCAGCGTTATACCGACACAAAGGCCCGGTACCGAAAACAAAACCTGGAAGGTACCGCCCACCAGAGCGGGAACCACAAAAAAGGCGAGGGTGCGATAAATGGCCTTCGTTTGCAGGCTTTCGACTTTTCGAGCCTGAATAAAGGCATGCAAGGACGTATATATGATGTAGCAGTAGCTAACGATAGGTTGAATCATATAAAGCTCTCCGCGACGATATACGCCCCGCGCATCGATATAGAACATAGCGTGCGTCCAGTAGCTGGTAAATGCCAGCACGACCACCAATACGGTTGGCAACGTCACGATCGCAACCCTATAGCGCGCGGTCAGAAGGCGAGAGCCCTGCACTGTCTCGGAATAGAAAAACCAAATGAGGCACGCGATGGCGAACAGCGAAAACGAGACCGCGTTGGAAATCCAGTTGGCCGTGATGCCTACGGGAGTGCTCACGCCGTCCGAGAGCGTCCAGATCATATCGAAGAAAATGTAGGCAGCAGACGTGTAGCCCAGCATGCTAAACAAAAGCTGCTGGGTGCTCGAGAACAGGGAGCGACGGCTTCGTGCGGCAAGCCCGATAAGAACAATCATGCATAACAGGAATATCTCGATCTTGAGTGCCTTAACCACTAGACGCCCTCCCTTCAATATCCAAGTGGTCAGAATCGCCCGATTCGTGTCTGGGCAATAAACACCCCTTGCTCCGCAGGGGTAAAGGGAATAATAGCAGAGCGCCCGAACGTTGCTGCAGAACAGTCATCGTTCGGGCGCTCAAACGGCGCGAGTTGCACGCCGGCATCATTGATGGGTATCGATTACTACTCGCCATCAATATCGATCGCGACGGCCTCCTCGATGGCCTCGACACCGGCAGGCGACAGATCCTCCTTGCCTTGGCAGAACTTCTTGTCGACCCAGCCGGTCAGAATCGGGGCCATGATTGCCGTGATGATAACGGCAGTGGCGATCTGGGCGTACGCGGTGGGCGCAAGCTCGGCGTAGCGCGGCGCGACCTCGGCGAGAGCAACCGGCGTGGTCATAGCCGTGCCGGCGATAGTGGAGCAGGCAACGGCCGCCTTGCCGTTACCACCGCACAGGCGCTCGAACGCAAAGGTGATGGGGCCGACAATAAAGAGCGTGATGAGACCCAGCAAGATACCGGAAATACCGCCGGTGATAAAGCTCGACAGGCTCATGGACGCACCGAGCTGAAAACCAATGACGGCGATCGCGGGATTGGCGCCGGGAACCAGCAGGTTCTTGATGAACGGGAAGAGGTTGCCCAGAACCATACCGATGACAAGCGGCAGGATGGAGCCGACGATGGTGCCCAGCGGGATATTAGCAAGACCCGAAACGCCCAGAATGATCATGGTGACGGCGGGGCCGGCCGTAAAGAACAGGATACCCACGGCGCCCTGCTCGGACTCGTCGCCGAACTCGCCCATGATACCCGTGTAGAGCGCCATGTTGCAAAACGTAATGCCACCGATGATGGAAACCGAGCTCAGGCCCAAAAAGTTGTCGTTAAAGAAATACGCAACGCCCAGGCCCAGCGCGGCTGCCACTACAAGCTTAGGAATCAGCACAACGATGCCGGTCTTGATGGCACCCGGCGTGGACTTAAAGCTGATGCCGGCGCCCACAAACAGCAGGATTGCGGCGACGATGGTGTTGGAGCCGCTGCGGCAGGCGGCGGTAAAGAAGCCGCCGATCTCGAAGACCTGCGGGCAGAAGGTATTGAGCAAAAGACCGACGATCATCGGGTAGATCATGATGTCACCCGGGATGCGCGGTACCTTGAATTTCTTTTGCTCGTTGGCGGTCGCTCCCTGTGCCATGAAACCCCCTTTTCCGCTGACGCAGAACAAAAGCCCACGTCACGCTTTGCTACAGTAAAGTTCGACCATGGTACCAGAAGAAGCAGACCGCCTCAGTGGGAAATTGGATTCGTTGGCCGGAATGAAAACGCGTCCTGCTCTTATACGAGGCTCAAAACGATATAGAGCACGATGCCCGAAACACAGCACCATAGCATCGACTTTGTCTTGATTGCCACCGCCACGACGCCGGCAGCCGCAATCCAGGGAATCAAGCCCTGCCACAAGCCGGCGTCAAAAGCGCCAGGGCTTATCAAATCGTTAGCAACCAGTGCCGCGAAGGCGGCGGGCGGGATATAACCCAAGGCCTCGGTAACGCGGGGCGACAGCGTTCTCCCGCGCAAAGCAAACGCCGGGGCAATGCGGAAAAATGCGATAGCCGCCCATGACGACAGCCACAGGACCAAAAACTCATTAACGGGCATCGCAAGCGCCCCTTCCTTCGGCGAGAGCATCGCACGCAAGCGCCGCGACAACGCCGACGAGCACGCTTACCGGCACGGCGATATTCGTCCACCCCAAAAACTTGCATATGGCGACGGACACCGCAGCCAAAACGGCAGCTACGATATTGCCGCGCGACAGTCGCTGCGAAAAGAGCAGGCAGATAAAGAGCGATGTGCAGACAAAACCCGCAATAGCGGTGGGAACATCGACAACGGCGCCGACGATGGCGCCCGTCGTACACGAAACGCCCCATGTTGCGATGAGGATCACGTTGAGCACAAAGGACTCGAGCGGACCCCAATCCTCCCCTTTAACCAACTTGGCAAGCGAAATGCCGTATGCCTCCTCGGTAAGTGTCGCGGCAACGGCCAGCGCCTGACGCTTCGAAGCACCCCTCAGATGCGGTGCGATCGATGCCGAATAAAGCGCAAACCGCGAGGAGATTGCGGCCACACTTGCGACAATCGATGGCGCCGGTACACCCGCCAGCCACAGGTTGCAGACCATAAACTGCCCGCTGCCCGTCACGAACGTGCTGCTCAGAGCAAAAACCATCCAGGGTTCCATTCCCGTCTGCGCCATAATCATTCCGCACGGCGCGGCTATCGCAACATAGGTAAGCATCACCGGCCAGACGGTTTTAACGATTTTGAGCACCATAGCGTTCCTCATCCCGACAAGATTTCCGAGCCGCATTCAACGACGCGGCAGAACCATCGCCCGATGGCAACCGAGTTCACCTACAATTGCCACCGGATCGAAAGACACAGAAAGACGCAACTTTTTAGGAAGTCATTATGACAGCTATCGATCGAACGCGGGCTGCCGCGGCCTTCAAGACCTACACCGATGCCTACGATGCCGCCAATCCACGCATCGCGCTCAAAATCGAGCATACGTACCACGTTGCCGAGGCATGCGATGCCGTGGCGCGCGAGCAGGGCTGGTCACCGCAGGACATTGACCTGGCGTGGCTTTGCGGCCTGCTGCACGATATGGGCCGCTTTGAGCAGCTGCGACGCTGGGATACGTTTAAGGATGCGGAAAGCATGAGTCATGCGGCGTTGGGCGTCGAGGTCCTCTTTGACAAAACACCTGTAGACGCGCCCGCGACAACAAGTATCCGCGACTTTATCGACGATCCGGTAGAAGACGAACTCATTCGAGCAAGCATCGCCCACCACAGCGATTTTCGCCTGCCCACGGAACTCGACACCCGCACGCGGAGCTTCTGCGATATCGTGCGCGATGGCGACAAGATCGACATCATGCGAACCTTCGCCGACAGCACCGTCGATACCATCCTCAAGGTGGATGAGGACACATTTCTCGCCAGCCGGTTCTCGACACCGGCGCTTACCGCCTTTGACGAGCACCGCTGCGTCGCACGCGACGAACGCGATGAGGCCGCCGACTACCTGGTGGGGCTCATCTGCTTTATGTTTGAGCTCGTCTATCCGGCAAGCCACGCGCTGGCGCGCGAGCAGGGAGATATCTACCGCCTGCTCGACGCACCCTTTGGCATCGTGCGCCCCTTTACCGACCCCGCCACGCAAGTGACCTGGGAACGCCTAAAGAAAGAGATGCGAGCCTGGCTGGCCGGCGCCTAGCGCTCGAGCTGGGCCAGAAGCTCCTCGACGACTTCGACGGCATCGCCGACAACTTTGTACTGCGCAGCGCCAAAGATGGGAGCATCCGGGTCCTCGTTGACGGCGATGATGCACTCCGCACCGCCGATGCCGGCTAGGTGCTGGATAGCACCCGAAACGCCGATACTCACAAGGAGCTTGGGCGAAACCGACACGCCGGTCTGGCCGATCTGGTGGCGGTACTCCAGCCAACCCGCCTCCACGACGGGACGCGTGCAACCAAGCTCGGCACCCAAGGCATCGGCGAGTTTTCGCATCAGGGGCAGATTCTTCTCGGAGCCAATGCCGCGACCCACCACGACCAAGCGCTCGGCATCGGCAATTGATGCCTGCTGTCCCCACTCCTCGGCGGGAATCGAGATCTCGACGCGGGCCTTAACATTATCCGCCAGCGATACCTGGGTAATCGTGCCAGCGCGGCTGCAATCAAACTCGGGCGCCCCAAAGATGCCGGGACGCACCGTTGCCATCTGGGGACGATGATTGGGGCAGATAATGGTGGCCATCAAGTTGCCGCCAAACGCTGGGCGGGTCTGCTGCAGCAGACCCGTCTCCGTATCCATCGAAAGCACCGTGCAGTCGGCCGTAAGGCCCGTCTGCAAACGCACGGCAACGCCGGGTGCCAGTTCGCGGCCAAAGGCGGTCGCACCGTACAGAATGGCCTCGGGCTTGTGCTCTGCCACCAAATCGCAGATCAGCCGGGCGTAGACCTCCGCATCGTTTTGACGCAGTCGCTCGTCGCGGCAGACCACGACCTCGTCGGCGCCGGCGCAGACCAGATGCTCCAGGTCCTCAAGCGAGCCCTCGGGGCTCATACCGACCAATGCCACCAGACGGCAACCGCGGGCATCGGCAAGCTCGCGCCCCTTACCCATGAGCTCGAAAGCCACGGATGCCACGGCATCGTGCTCGTCAGTTTGCACGAAGACCCAAATGTCTCGATACGCATCGAGGTCAACCGCGCCGGCGGCCTCGTCGCGCTCGATCGAAATGGCGTTGACGGGGCAAGCGTCGACGCACCCGCCGCACAAGATGCAGCCGTCGGTCACATGGGCGCAGCGGTTGGGGCGCTCGCCCTCCACCACAATGCCACCCGAGACACAGGCGCGAACGCAGCGACCACAGCCAATGCATGCCTCGTTATCGATTATCAGTCCGCTCATCTATGCCATCCCCTCGATAATCTTGGCAAGCTTTGCAGCTTGCTCGACCGGCGTGCCCTCGATGGCCTCACACGTTTGGTCGCGGTCAGGCACAAACGAGCGCACGACCTGTGTCGGCGATCCGGTAAGGCCGCAACGCGAGGGATCGGCATGCACATCGGCAGCACAGACCACCCGCACATCAGCATTTTCGGCCGCGCGTATGCCGGCGATGCTCGGCATGCGCAGCTGGCCGATCTCCTTGGCGGTCGTCATCGCGCACGGCATCTCCAGATAAACCGTCTCCTCGCCGGCGTCGCAACCGTGAACGAGCGAAAGCGCGCCGCACGTCGTAAAGCCTGCGCTCTGCACGCAGCTCACATCGGTCACGCAGGGAATCTCGAAGGCGCCGGCCAGCTCGGGGCCAATCTGGGCAGTATCGCCATCCACCGCCATCTTGCCGCAGATGAGCAGGTCGAAGTCCTCGTCGAGCGCCTCGATGCCACATTTGAGAGCATAGGTGGTCGCCAACGTGTCCGCGCCCGCAAAAGCACGGTCGGTGAGCAGCAATGCATCGTCGGCGCCGCGGGCAATGCAGTCGCGCAGCAGCGATTCGGTTGCAGGGATACCCATCGACACCACCGTCACGCGCACATCCATGCCAAAGCCGATAAAGTCGTCCTTGAGCGCCAGAGCGCATTCGAGGGCACTTGCATCGAAGGGATTAATGGCCGCCTGCTTGCCATCACGCACGATGGTATTGGTTTTGGGGTCCATCTTGACCTCGGTGCTTCCCGGCACCGCCTTGACGCATACCACCATATGGAAATCGCTCATCTTCACGCGCCCCCTTTCTGGACGAGTTCATCCAAGAGCTTCTCCGAAAACAGGTTGCCACGGCCCAGCTGCCCGGCAGGATCGAGCTGCAGCTTGAGTCGAGCCGATTCGACCATGGCCTCGCGGCCGTACATCGTCTCCAAAAAGCCCGCTTTGATCTTGCCGACGCCGTGCTCGGCGGAGACGGCGCCGCCCATAGCCGTTACCTCTGCAGCCCACTGGGCAAACAGCTCGCCACCGCGACGGTAGTCCTGCGCATCGCGCGGCAGGATATTCACATGCAGATGGTTGTTGCCGATATGCCCCCAGGCGGCAGACTCAAGCCCGCTTTCGGCCAGCGTGCGGCGATAGAGGGCGATAACATCGGCCAAGTGCGCGTTGGGCACCGACATGTCCGAACCCAGTTTGGTGATGGTGGGATCCATGCGGCGGCGCTCGTCGATGAGCATGTTGACGCTCTCGGGCACCGCATGGCGGAAGAATCGCTGACACTCGCGATCGACCTCGGTGCGCGCGACCCATGTCGCATCGTCACTGCCGCCCGCAAGCTCCAGTACCCACCCCAAGTGATACAGCTCCTCAGTCGCCTGGGCTTCGTCGTCGCAGTCG